>JAEESX010000025.1 GCA_016290145.1 Caryophanales bacterium | reverse complement strand
AACCGGTTCCGCAAGTAGAACAGACCGTATGGCCAAATACAATCAATTATTAAGAATTGAAGAAGAACTCGGTGAAGAAGCCGTTTACCTCGGTGTCAAAGCATTTGCCAATCGTAAATTCTAATTAATATCAAACTAAAAGAAGAGCCAGTGCAAACTGGTTCTTTTCTTTTTCTCGTTGATAACCTACATATATTTAAATAATGGTGATTAATCAAATTAGCAGTGGTAGTGACATATCTTTAAGAATGTTCTCTTAACTTTATAAATGAAGTTGAGAGAAAAGTCTAAAAAGAATAGAATAAAAACAACGAAATTAGGGGATATAGATATGATAGTTGGATTATTTGGTTCAAGCGGCCATATGGGTATCAAAACTTTAGAGGAATTTTTAAAGATTCCAGAAGTTAATAAAGTGAAGGTACTCCTTTTAAAAAACGAGAAAAAGAGAAATAAACTCGTTAAAAAGCTCGCAAAAGCCAGTAAAGGTAAAGTGGAAATCTATTATGGCGATATCGCAAATAAAGAAGATGTCATTACTATCGTTGATAAATGCGATTACGTCTTTAACTTAGCTGCAGTTATCCCTCCAAGAAGTGATAAACGTCCTGACTTATCTTATCTTGCTAACGAAGTCGGTCCTAATAACATTATTGAAGCCCTAGAAGAACGTCCAAATATTAAATTTATTGATATTACCTCTGTCGCATTATATGGACATAGAAACGCCAAACATCCATTTGAAAGAGTGGGAGATCCATTACTTCCAAGTGTCTTTGATGTTTATGCCGCACATAAACTTAGAGGTGAGTATCACATCTTAGAAAGTAACATTCCATACTTCGCAGTTATTAGACAAACAGCGATGGTGTATTTAGAAATGCTTAACGCAAATATGTCTGATGGCTTAATGTTTCACACTCCATTTAACGATCCATTAGAATGGTCTACCGCAGAAGATAGTGGTCTATTAATGGCAAACATTATTAGAGAAGATATCGCCGGCAATTTGAACTTTGATAACTTCTGGAGAAAAGTATTTAACTTAGGTGCTGGTGAAGTTAACCGCATTTCCGGATATGAAACATTAGAAGGTGGTTTCAAACTTATCGGTGGCACCACAAAAAGATTCTTTGAACCACATTATAATGTGGTTAGAAACTTCCATGGTGGTTTCTACTATGATGGAGATGATTTAGAGAACTTATTCCATTATCAAAGAGATAATATTGGTGAGTACTGGGCTAAAGTGAAAAAGAAATACCCATACTATGGAATGGCTAAAATTGTTCCTTCTGGATTAATTAAGAAATTCGCAATTAAGAGACTGTTTAAAGATAGTAACTCACCACAATATTGGTATAAACATAACGACATCGCAAGACTTACTGCTTTCTATGGAAGCAAGGAAGCCTACGAGAACCTTTCCAAGAAATGGGAAGACTTTAAGATGTGGGATTATCTTGCTGTTCAAAACGTGAAAAACTATGAACCAATCGATTATGGTTTTGACATCGATAAGAGCGATAAAGAAATCACAATTGAAGACTTGCAAAACGTCGCTAAACTCCATGGCGGTAAACTCCTTTCTCAAGAATTTAAGAAGGGTGATGTCTATCAAACACTCAAATGGGAGAATAGTGATGGCGAAGTATTCTTCTCTCGTCCATACACCGTTTTAAGAGGCGGACACTGGTTTAATCCTTTATATAAGTCAAATACATGGGATTTTGACCGTTTAAGCAAAAAAGATGCCATTTTTGCGGCATTTTGGTACGATTCTCATGACAAAGAAGAGAATAACTGTTACTACATGAATGAAAGATACGAGGCTAAGATTAAATGAGATTTTTAGCAATCTATTTTACAGGTACTGGCAATAGTAAGAGAGTCATTGATGTCATTGAACATTCCCTCTCTAATTTTGGTCATACCTTAGAAAAGATTGATGTCGCAAGAGATGAAGTGAAAAACATCGATAATTATGATGGCCTCATTATCTCTTATCCAATCTATGGTTTTAACGCGCCTAAACCAATCATTGCTTATGTGAAAAAGATGTCTAAAGCGACAGTAAGAAAACCGTGCTTAATTATGAAACAATCTGGTGAGCATTTATTCTGGAATAATGCCTCTAGTTTATATCTCACTTCATTACTCAAAAAGAGAAATATCGCAGTCACAAATGAGTATCATTACTTAATGCCTTATTCCTTTATCTTCCGTCATAGTGACTATATGGCTTATCGAATGAATAACGTTATGGAACAACTCGTTCCATTAGATTTAAATGATTTCTTTAATGGACAAGAAGCTCATATGAAACGCTTCTTTATGGATCGCTTATTCGCCTGGGTTCTTAGAATTCAGTGGTGGGGAGGCAGATTCAATGGACGTTTCTACAAAGTAGAAACAAAGAAGTGCATCAACTGCTTAAAGTGTATTAAAGAATGTCCATCACATAACATTTATGTTAAAGATGGAAAGATTAAGTTCAAAGGCGCTTGTTTGATGTGCCAAAGATGTATTATGTACTGTCCAAAGCACGCGATTAAAGTCGGTATGTTTAATAGCTGGAGAGTAGATGAACCTTATACATTTAAAGAAGCTCCATACCAAAAAGAAAAGAAACCAAATTACTGTAAAAAGAACTATCAAAAATACTTCAAAGTCAGTGAAGAAAGAATAGAAAAAAGCAAGGCTCAATAACCTTGCTTTTCTTTATATCTTTATTAATCTAATTGTAAATTTTTTAAGAGCACGTATTCCGCTTCAGGCATATGCATGTAGATAATGTGTTTGAGACTTTCCATACCAGCATCACTCATCATCACTGATAATAAGATTGAAGCGTTGTGTTGTAAGAACTTTGTCATGACGTTGCAGTTGGTGTGAAGTTCTTCGTCAACATATGGAACGTGATCTTCGTCAAGAACTGGTTTAACAAAGTTATAAATACCATCTGTAGAAAGTAATGCCGCCTTTTCAGTTAATGTCGAATTTTCGAGTTTCTTCATCAACTTATTTGTGGTTGAACTGCTTAATGAGAAGAATAAACCAATCATATATCTCACGCCATCTTGATAGTTATTCACGAAATCTTGTCTGGTGTGTGCGGTTTCTGCAGCATTGTCAGGATCACTTGTATCCATTTCTCTTGTTAATGAACTAATCATCCATTGAATGCATTCTTGTTCGTTGGCGTAATCACTTGTTGGAGTGAACGCTGGAAGATTGATATCCTTATCTAAATCGTATAATAACCTACCTAAGTTATTTCTAGCGGAGTAGATTTGATGGTCAATTCCGCATCTATAAAGCCCATATTCTTGTGGTGCGATATAAGTAACAATGTCAGCGTTATTGATAAGGTTATGGACATTTTCATAAGCAATCGCGTTTTCTTCTGTTAATCCACGTGGTGCCTCAAATGTATAGACGAACATATCTTCTTGTTCGATATCAATTTCTTCTTCTATGAGAATTTGACGAGATAAGACATTGCTGACACCGCCACCACGAGAGTAGCCGGTAATCCATAATTTGAGATTTTGATAGTTATTGGTTTCAATGGTGGCTTTGAGAGAAGCATAGATTTCATCGGACCTAGATTGGAAGCCTTCGTGATTACCTGTTTCACCCATTAAGAAGTTATTGGACCATTCTTTTCCGTAGTTGAATCCTCTAACCGCAATCGCTAATAAGTCGGATTCACCGATTTTCTTGTGAGCGATGGAATAACCGATGGTATTTTCGGTTGGAGTAACTGAGTAATTAAAATAGTTAACTGTGTCAAAACCTAAACGGTCATAAAATTGACCGATAAAGATACTGCTGCATGTAGTGAATGTGCTGCCTAAAGATAACAAAGCTAGTTCTTTATCAAATTCACGAGCGTCTTCTTTGAAAAACTCGTCATCAAAACGAAGGTGGATATTATAATCCTGGGCTTTGTCATTCATGTTGTGTGGAAGTCTTACTTCTACAACATCTTCTGGTAGTGGGTCTGGACCTGGGTTTGGTTTTTGGTCGTGGTTACAACCAGTAAGACATAAACAGGTCGCTAATAGTGCGAGTGCAGGTATCTTTTTCATAGGCAATTTTCCTTTGTAATATTTTATCACTTCTAAATAGAAGTTATTAGGTTTTTGTTTTACAATGATGCTATGAGTAAAAAGCGTGAAATAGCATTTTGGATAATTATGGGTGTTATAAGCATCCTAATTACTGCGTTAACTTTGTTCTATTTTGACTTAGCTAATGGACCTTTAATTTGTTTTATCTTAGAACTCATTTTTATCTCCGCATTCGTATCTTTAAGAATAATTCTTAGACACAAGAAATTCGTCTTTAGAATGATTCCTACATTAGCGTTTATCGTTTCCACTGCAATCTTGGTGCCTTTAACTAAACCAACCACAGAAAGATGGAAAGCAGTTAATTATTCCAACCCAGTTAAAACTGAAATTCTCACTTTAGAGAACGGCAAGGTTCAAGGTGTTTATAACAAAGACAAAACAGTGGAAGTATATGCTGGTATTCCATACGCAAAACCTCCTATTGGTGATTTAAGATGGAGAGAACCACAAGATGTAGAAAACTGGGAAGGCGTGAGAGATTGTTCTTACTTTGCTCCTAAAAGCATGCAACCAGGCAGCAATCCGATTACTTCTACTTTAGTAGATATATACGCTGAAAGAGGATGGCATCCTGATTACAACATGCACTCAAATCAGAACATGTCTGAAGATTCCTTATATCTTAATATTTGGAGACCTAATACCACAGAAACCGATCTTCCAATTTTAGTATTTATCCATGGCGGTTCTTTAACAACTGGTAGTTCCGCTTATAGTGATTACAATGGTGAAGAAATGGCGAAAAAAGGTGTCATCATGATTACCATTACATACCGATTAAGTGTCTTTGGATATTTCGCTCATGTTGGATTACAAAATGAATCACCAAACCATACAACTGGTAACTATGGTCTTTTAGACCAAATCAAAGCTTTGGATTGGGTCAATAAGAATGCAGAATACTTCGGTGGCGATAAAGATAACATCACAATTGCAGGCGAAAGCGCAGGTTCATCAAGTGTATCCGCATTATGCGCTAGCCCATTAGCACACGGACTTTTCAAACGCGCAATTGGTGAGTCTTCTTCTTTAGTGGTGAAGAAAGCTCCTCACACATATCGTACTATGGAAGATGCATTAAAGACCGGTAATGACATCATGAAAGAATTCAAATGTTCTTCTATTGATGAATTAAGAAAAATTCCTGCCAGCAAACTAGTTAATACTAAATATGGTAATTCTGGAATGACTCTAGATGGTTATGCGTTAACTAAAGATCCATATGACGTTTATAAAGATGGCGAAAATAATGAAGAAGTTTTACTCAATGGATATAACGTTAAAGAAGGAGACGCCTTTGCGGTTCCTCAATATTTATTGAGTCCTACAAATAAGAGTAACATTAGAAAACGTTTAATTGATAATTTTGATGAACAAACCGCTGATGAATTGTGCGAGTATTACAAGGATGAAATTAAGAAAGACGCTTTTAGCGTGTTTAACGAAGTATTCTCTATTTATTGGTTTATCAATCCACATCATTCGTGGAGCAATATGGCGGTCAATAATGGTACACCAGTGTATCGTTATCAATTCACGAAAGAGAATGGCTTCCATGGCACCTATCATGCTGGTGAAATGATTTATGCCTATGGTAATGTAAAAAATTGTAAATATGATTATCGTTATAACGATGATGACTTAAAGTTATCCGAGACTATGCTTTCATACTGGTCTAACTTCGCAAAGAATGGTGACCCAAATGGTGAAGGACTTCCAACATGGTCTTTATATACCGGAAATGGTGATGGAGTAATAGAACTTGGCAAAAATGTTGGCAAAATTGGTGACCGTTATTTAGGCGCTTATCCAATTTTTGAAAGGTATATTGAAAAACTTATAGAAAATTAATGCTTATTTCTATTTAATAATAGATAATAATGTAGAAAGTGGGGTACTTATTATATGTCACGTGCTGATGAAATTTTTGTTCAAAACATGAAAGATATTTTGGAGAATGGTTTTTCCGATATCGATTTACCTGTCCGTCCACATTGGGAAGACGGTATGCCTGCACACACAATTAAAAAGTTCGGTATTGTAAATACTTATGACTTACAAGAAGAACTTCCAATATTAACAATTAGAAGAACTGCTTTTAAATCCTGTTTAGATGAGCTCCTTTGGATTTGGCAAAAGAAATCCAACAACATCCATGACTTAAAATCTCATATTTGGGATTCTTGGGCGGATGAAAATGGTTCCATAGGCAAAGCCTACGGTTATCAACTCGCTAAGAAATCCATCTATCCAGAAGGCGAATTCGACCAAGTTGATCGTGTTTTATATGACTTAAAGCACAATCCACAATCTAGAAGAATTATGACCAACATCTATAACTTCGAAGATTTACACGAAATGAACTTATATCCATGTGCTTACTCCATGACATTCAATGTCACCGGTGACACATTAAACGGTATCTTAAATCAAAGAAGTAATGATATGCTTACAGCAAACAACTGGAACGTTTTGCAATACGCTTTATTAATCCATATGTTTGCCCAAGTCTCTGGTTTAAAACCAGGCAAACTCATCCACGTCATCGCTGACGCACATATCTATGACAGACACGTTGACTTAGTCAAAGAAGTTATCGCTAAACCACAACATAAGGCCCCAACCTTAAAGATTAATCCTAATGTGAAGAACTTCTATGACTTCAAAGTGGAAGACTTCGAACTCATTGATTACGAGTTTGAAAAATTCGATAAGAAAATTCCAGTGGCTATCTAATTATGATTATCTCTATCTTAAACTGTGATAAAGAATACGGAATCGGTAAAAAGAACGGCTTGCTCTTCTCATTAAAAGAAGACATGGCTTTTTTCCGTCGTACCACACTTAACCATGTAGTAGCGATGGGAGAGAACACTCTTTTATCATTCCCAAATCAGAAACCACTTAAGAATAGAACTAATATCGTTTTGTCCGCAGATGCGAGCCATAATTACGAAGGAGTAGTGAATGTTCATTCCTTTGAAGAATTCCTCAAAATCGTCGCAAAATACGCGCAAAACGAGGATGTTTACATCATTGGTGGAGCATCAATGTACCGTCAAACACTCGATTATGTCGATTTCGTATATTTAACCAAAGTCGATGCCGTTGGTGGAGCGGAAGTATTCTTTGTGAATATCGATGCTGATCCAAGGTTTGAAGTAATTAGTGAAAGTGAACCAATCCAAGATGGCGACTACAAAATTAAATTTGTTATTTATAGGAATAAATGTAAGAGTTCTATCATATAAAGCAAACCTATAAATAACAAAAATTCACAAGTTAGTAAAAAATATTCACAGCGATGTAAAACTGTGATATTTTAATTATGGAGAGAAACTATGAAAAAAGATTTAACTCCATTTGGAGAAAAATTTGAAGAGTTAAGATTTCAACGAAAACAAACTCTTCAAGAAGCTGCAAAATCATTAGTTATATCTGTGGCATACTTATCAGCCATCATTCATGGAAAACGAGACATTCCACTTGATTTCATTGATAAGATGGAGATTGCTTATGATTTAACTGAAGAACAAATTGCTGAATTTGAGGTCGCTGAGAATCGCACACCACGAATTAGGCAAATAACAAAAGAAGAAATCCGTGCTGCACTCATTAACTTTGCAACTAATGAAGCTTCATCAGAAGAACAACTCAAGAGAGCCATCGATAGAATTAATCAATTCTTAGATGATATTAAAAAATAAAACCCAAGCCACGGCAATGACTTGGGCGAACATGTTCGAAAACGTGTTCCTCTACGTATATATTAGCATGTTCATCTATTTTTACCTACGAAAAGTAGGAGAAGGAGGTAACATGCGTTATGTTACGCAAATCAAAATCTCCCTATTTAAGGGACGTCTATCTCGCTTACCTCATCGATGGCGCTAGACGTACAGAAACCGACGAGTTTCCTATAATCGAAGAGTGGATGGTCGCCACTGAGCCACCAAAAGAAATAATTCAGTGGGATAGAAGAAGAGATGTTATCAATCCTTCTGACACGGCAATTTGCTTTTATTGCTCGGATCCTGGATTTCAACCAATCCTCAACAATCCAAAGAACTATGCAGAAAAGCTTAAACGATACAATTGTGTTGTTGGATTAGATGCGTCACCTTATGACAACATGCCGATTGTTGTTCAAAAGAGTCAAATATACCTAAATATTGCCATTACTTATTATTATGGTTCCTTAGGCATAAAAGTGATTCCAAATGTTAGATTAGGTGACGATAGAACAATTTCTTCTTTAGAAGCCTATCCAAAGCACACATTGATCGCTATTGGAACACATGGTTTCACACATAGACTAGATAATCGCTATATTTTTGCTAATCAAATGCAAAAAATAGTAGACATTCTTGAACCTAGTGGAATATGTGTTTATGGTCCTGCATCTGATGAAATATTCGGATATGCTAGATTAAAAGGAATACCTATTCATCAATATGATTCCTACACAATGAAAGAAAACGCAAAAGACAAAATGCGTAAACTTTCTGAGGATTGCAAAGATGAAAGGTAACTCCCCATTATTCACCAGCAAAGGTTCTTCTCATATAGAAGTCAAAAATCACATTACTCCTCATCATCTTCCGATGACTCACATTCCTAATTCACGTATTGAACAAAGAGATGATAATGGGAAATTAATCAGAATCAGGCATTATGATGAACACGGGAATGCATATAAAGATGTAGATTATACAGATCATGGTAGACCGGATACACATAAAGTTCCCCACACTCATATAATTGATACAGGGAATGGCATAGATAGAAAGAAAGGAGCTAAATCCTATGCAAATTAGTAAATTTTTGAAATTAATATCACAAGGTTTTGATGTTTCTTTTAATTATAAGGATGTTTTTTATACGATCTCTTTAATTTATGACGACGGAAAAGAAAGAAAATATGGAATTGGCTCTGATAATGGATTTGCTGCAGATTTTCCATCTTTGGATTCGATACCAAGTTATGTCTTAGATGACAAAACAATTGAAGAAATTGTGAATGCGTTGTCGGAAAATGACATCTACTATTAGTCTGATGGGGGGTATTAGTACCCCCTTTTATTTTTCTTCATTAGTGATAATATAATTACGCAAGCGGAGTTCGGCCTCTAAATCCTTCGCTTAAGAAAATAAAACCAAGGAGATTTTTTTATGAGTAAAGAAAATCCAAAACCAAACAAGTTGGTCAAAGGATTTAAAGAAACAGTTTTGCTTTTAAGAACAATTCCATCCGTAGTGGTGGCTCTTTTTGTAGTGAGTGTCATTACAATGAACTTATTAGCGAACAAGACTTTAGTCCAAACAGAATACCTCGCGATTGACGGAGGTATCTTAGTATCATGGCTATCATTCATGTGTATGGATATAGTCACCAAGCATTTCGGCCCAAAGGCAGCGACAAGACTTTCAATCTTCGCAATGCTTGTTAACTTATTAGCATGTCTAATCTTTTACATAGTAAGTATCATCCCATCTAATGCAGATGATTATTCTAAGTTCAATGAAATCTTTGGAGGAACCTGGTTCATCTTGCTTTCTTCCTCAATTGCTTTCTTATGTTCTGCGATTATCAATAATGTGATGAACTGGGTAATTGGCAAAGCATTCAAAAAGAACCCAGATGGCAAATTAGCGTTTGTCACAAGAAGCTATGTCTCCACATTTATTGGACAATTCTGCGATAACTTAATCTTCGCTATCTTAACATTTATGTTATTTGCCCCAATCTTCTGGGATGGTTTCCACTGGACATTTGTCCAATGTGTGACTTGCTCCCTTATCGGTGCGGGCTTAGAACTCATCTTAGAAGTGGTGTTTTCACCATTCGGATACTGGGTTTGTAAAAACTGGAAAAAACAGAATATTGGCCATCAATATTTCGAATATGTAAATGGAGGTACAAATAATGAGAATCTTGATCACGGGAACATCTAAAGGTATCGGTCTTGCTTTAGCAAAAAGGTATCTAGAACAAGGTCATGAAGTCTTTGGCCTCGATTTATTAGAATCATCAATCAATGATAAAAAGTATCATCACTTTGTTGTGGATGTCAGTAAGAAGAAACAACTTCCAGAAATTGAAGATGTCGAAATTCTTATTAATAACGCAGGACTTCAAAACTCTAAAGACGACATCGATAATAACTTAAAGTCTGCGATTTATGTCACTGAAAAATATGGCTTTGGTTCTTCAATTAAATCCATATTATTTAATGCTTCTGCATCTTCTAGAAGTGGATTTGAATTCCCGGAATATGTCGCTAGTAAGGCAGGCATGGTGGGATATATGAAGAATGTTGCTTCTCGTCTTGCGGAATTCGGTGTCACAGTGAACTCTATTTCTTTAGGTGGAGTAATCACTGAAAGTAACGTGCCTGTTATGGAAAATAAGGAAGCTTGGGAAGAAATTATGAAGGCCACGCCTATGAAAAAATGGATGAGCGAATCAGAAGTTTGTGACTGGGTGTATTTCTTAACAATAGTTAATAAATCAATGTCCGGACAAGACATTTTGATCGATAACGGCGAATATAATTTGAATTCCACATTTGTGTGGCCAAATACAAAATAATACATTCTCTTAACATATTATTATTTTAATAATTGTGGTATTTTAATATTTGGGTATTCAGAAAGGTGATTATGTAATATGAACTTAATTGAAACACATGATCTCGTTAAGACATACGCGCATAAGAACGCAGTTGACCATGTTAATATGCATATCCCTGAAGGATCCATTTATGGATTCGTTGGAGAAAATGGTAGTGGTAAGACCACAATCATGCGTTTATTAACAGGACTTGCGGAACCAACAAGTGGTTCTTT
>JAEESX010000024.1 GCA_016290145.1 Caryophanales bacterium | reverse complement strand
GGTTGGGGTATCGTGATCCTCCTGGTCCACCAAATGGAGAATTACCCAAGTGGTTGAAGGGGTCGGTCTTGAAAACCGATAGGGGATGCAAGTCCCGCTAGAGTTCGAATCTCTAATTCTCCGCCAATAGAAAAATACACGCCTCGTATGAAGCGTGTTTTTTAATAAAAAGAAAAGGATTCATTTCTGAACCCTTATGCTTTGTGACCAAATAATTGCACGTTAATTGCGTTTGTTTCTTTTTCTAATTTAGCAACATATTCGCTGATGTTTGGCTTTGCACATGTGAATACAGCTTGGAAACTAACTTCGACTCTTCTACCTTTTTCATCTTCGATGACTTCGGATGCTAAGCCTTGAACGGAACATTCATATTCTTTAGAAACAAGAATAATCTTTTCTAATAATGAATCGCTCATTGGCGCGCTGATAACGATATATGGTTTTTTGTGATTGATCCTAACTTCGAATTTTCTAATTGTCACAAGAACAAACATAATAATGAGTGTTGCTGCAACAGCGAGGATGAAGTTTAAGGAACCACAGGCAATACCGATAGCCATGGCCACCCAAATGGTACCTGCAGTTGTTAAGCCTTTAATACCAGAGTTGTGGTGGATGATTGCACCGGCACCTAAGAAACCGACGCCGGTAATGATTTGAGCGGCTAATCTAGCGACATCACGTTTTTCACCAAACATTGCTGGGAAGCCGTAAATTGAGATAATCATGATTAAGCAAGAACCAACGCCGACGAGAAGGTGAGTTCTTAAGCCTGCGCTTCTACCTCTTAATTCTCTTTCGATACCGACTAAACCACATAAGACTACTGATAAGACTAATGCGATTAATACAAGTATTAAGTTACCAACTGGCCAACCATTAGGTTCCCAGTTATTTAAGAGTTCTGCGAGTTTTTGGTCAAATGTTATTAAAATGCCATCTGTACCAACTGAATCTAATACTGAGTACATCTTTTAACCTCCTATTATTCAGATACTTTTTGTCTATAAATTAAGGCAATGTCGTTAAAACATTGTCGTCAATATATTGAAGAGTAATCTCTTCTATCATATTAAGACTTTTTAAAAATAATTAAAGTAAAATCGCATTATTTATACTGCGAGGAGTACATTTCGTAGTAAAAACCTTGTTTCTTCATGAGAGATTCATGATTACCGGTTTCAATAATATTGCCATCCTTTAATACGATAATCGTATCAGCAGTTTTAATAGTGGATAATCTATGCGCAATAACAATTGATGTTTTTTCGACCATCATCGCGTCAAAAGAGTTAGAGATAAGTTTCTCACTACGTGTATCGATATTACTCGTTGCTTCGTCTAAAATGACGATTTCTGGGTTAATTAACATCACTCTAGCGATGCTAATCATTTGTCTTTGACCTTCAGAGAGTCCTTCTTTACCGCTGATGACAGTATTTAGACCATCAGGTAATGAGTTGATAAAACTATCAACATGGCTTTCTTTAATTGCTAAAGCGACTTCTTCATCAGTAGCATCAGGTTTAGCGTATTTGATGTTTTCTAAAATAGTGCCTGAGAAAATCCATGTATCTTGTAAGACCATACCAAATTGTTTTCTTAAGGAAGATAAGGAAATATCTTTAGAGGAAATATTATTGAATAATATCTTTCCATCGTTTGGCTCATAGAATCTCATAATCAAATTAATGAGTGTCGTTTTACCCGCACCTGTTGGACCGACGATAGCAACTTTGTTGCCTTTCTTAATTTCTAATGAGAAGTTTTCAATGAGTTTTCTATCTTCACTATATGAGAAAGACATATCATCAAATTTGATGGATTCGATATTATCAATTTCTGTTTTACCTTCATCAACTGCGTTATCTGCATTTAAGAATTCGTTAATTCTCGAGAATGAGAATTTTGCGGTTTCGAATTCAGTGACCACAGATGAGATTTCATTAAATGGTTTGCTGTATTGAGTGGTGTAGCTTAAGAAGGATGATAATTTACCGATACTCATCACTGCGAGCACAAGTGCGAGTTTAGGCTCATAGGCGAGCATGATAATGCCTGATACACCGATAAGGATATAAATAGTGTTATTCACAAGTCTTGTTGATGGATTAATCCAAGAAGCAGAGAATTGTGCGAGGATACCTTCCTTTTTTAACTTATAGTTAATGGAATTAAAATTCTTTAATGATTTATCTTCATAGTTCATTGATTGAACAAGATCGATATTCTCAATTGTTTCTAGAGAACAGGCACTAATTTGAGATTGTAATTGAGCTTGTTTCTTGAAGTATTTGTGGTTGAATCTCGCGATGAATGAAGACATCAAAACTGATAGTGGTGTTAAAACGATAACACCGACAGCGAGAATCCAGTTCACCATAAACATCATGACGATGGTGATTACTATAGTAAAGACACCTTGAACGAGTGTTTTAAACACTGCAAAGATACCTGTGGAGACATTCTCCATATCACGGATTTCGAGCTGTAATAAATCACCGTTAAATCTGGCATCAAATTCTTTAAGTGGAATAGAGTTAATTTTATTAAAGACATCATCTCTCATTCTCTTGATACTGCGTTGCGCAATCTTGCCAACAAAGTATTCAAAGAAGTAATCAACAATGGTGCCTAAAACGGATAATCCTAAAGAGATAACTAAAGTTACATAGAAGCCTTGAGAGTTGTTTGCTCTTGCATAATCTAATGTATGACCAAGGATAAATGGCTGTGCCATTTGGGAGATGACGAAAACCATGCCAAAAATAACACTTACTATAAGTAAAGTTTTCTCTAAACCTAAATAATGAAGAATTCTTTTCTTGCTCGTCATACTATCCTTTCTTAATTTGTGTTTCGTAAATCTCTTTATAGATTTCACATGTCTTTAGTAACTCGTTATGAGTGCCTTGGCCCACAACAAAACCTTTATCTAAAACGATAATTTCATCAGCCTCTTGGATCGTGGCCACTCTTTGAGAAACGATAATCTTTGTGACATCTTTCATCTCTTTGAGATGTTTTCTAATATTTTTATCAGTTAATAAGTCTAAAGCGGATGTTGAATCATCGAGGATTAAAACTTCTGGTTTCTTTACTAATGCACGAGCAATACAAAGTCTTTGTCTTTGGCCACCGGAGAAATTACTTCCGCCTTCATTAACTTCGTGGTCTAAATAGTCTTCGTATTTATTAACAAACTCATAGGCTTCCGCTTGTTTTAAAGCTTTGGTCATTTCTTCATCTGTAGCATTTGGATTAACCATTAAGAAATTGGATCTAATTGTTCCCTTAAATAAACGAGATTTTTGATTAATCAAACCAACCTCGGTTCTTAGGATGGATAAGTCATAGTCTTTGATGTTAATTCCTTTATATAAAACTTCGCCTTTACTAGCGTCGTAGAATCTTTCGATTAAATTAATAATTGTGGACTTGCCAGAACCGGTACCACCGATAACGCCTAAGGTTCCATTTTTCTTTAATGAGAATGTTAAGTTATTTAATGCATAGTTCTTACTATTTTCTTTATAAGAAAAAGAGACATCCTTAAAGGAGATAATCTCTCCATCGGTAAATGAATCGTTAACTTTGTTTCCGCTTGTTATAGAAGGCGTTAAGGTGAGAATTTGGTCAATTCTTCTTCTAGAGACACCGCCTTTGATGATGTCTAATAAGACAGGTGGTAATTGAGTGACAGCGAAGAAGATTTGAGCAAGGTATGCCATCTCCGCAATTATGGTTGAAGAAATAACGACTTTTTCAGCATCCGTTCCGTTGAGTAATGTCTCTCTCACTAAGAAAACGATTAACAATGTTATTAATGCTGTAGCCGCAAAAACGAATGGATTGATTAATGAATTAATCTTATGAACATTGATGGATTTCTTTTGATAGGCTTCAGTTGTTTGACCGAATGATTCAGATTCTTCGTTTTGTCTATTAAAGGCACGGATAACTCTAGCACCGCTAATGTCATCGCTGCTCTTTGTGGAGATATCATCTAAGGCTTCTTGGATGGATGTATATTTCTTGGAAGATTGGCCTAACACTAAGAAGATTACTAAAAGTAATACTGGGACTAAAGCGATAAACGCTAAACCGATTTTCCAATCCAAAATAAAGGAGAACACTAATGAACCGAGAATAATCGCTGGGCATCTGATCACTAAACGAATAAAGAACAAGATAGCTTGTTGAATTTGATAGGTTTCGCTATTAAGTGAAGTCATTAATCTGCCACTGCCAAATTGTTCACGGTCTTTTTTGCTTAGCGCGAGTATCTTCGCGTATAAACATTCGCGCACCTCTGTGCCTACATGCATAGCAGTGCGTGCGGCTATGTATTGTGTGAGCATTGTAAACGCGAACCCAATCACGCCCATGACGAGAATGATGACTCCGCCGATTATTGCATCGTTAAGTGATTGATTATCTTGTATCCAGGTTCCAAATAAACGAATAAAAGAACCTAGTTTTTGAGAGAACTGATTTGGTATTAAAGCGGGGTCACCGTATTGGTTTAAATCGATGATCGCTTTCATGAATAGTGGGATGAGTAAGTCAAAAACAACTTCAATGAGTTTAAGTAGTGGACCTATAGTTAAGGCCACAAAGTGTTTTCTATATACATCGCCAACTTTTCTAATCATCTTTGTTATATTAACACATTAATTGTGTTCCGTGATAGAATATGCCCATGAAACACAAATACTACGGGTATGATGTTAAAGACATCAAACCAATCAATAATGATTTCCCCTACATTAAAAGTCCTAGAGACTTATACTTCGCATTAAGAAAAGTTTGGAGCAGAGAGACCTGCTCTCCAAAGTTTAGAAAAGGTTGGACCAAGAGAAATCCTACCTCTGGCCAATGCACAATTACCTCATTCCTCGTCCAGGATATTTTTGGCGGTGAAGTTTATGGTGTCCCACTTGATGCCGGAATCGTCCATTGTTTCAATGTTATCAATGGAAAAATGATCGATTTAACAAGCGAACAATTCAAAAACCAAAAATTAACCTATAACCTCAATCATAAACAAGATAGAGAAAAACACACATTTTGGGATGAAGAAAAGGCTGGTAGATATGAACTGTTAAAGAAGGGTTTAATCGAAAACGGTGAGAAGAATTTAAAGAGAT
Source organism: Caryophanales bacterium (assembly GCA_016290145.1). Classification (GTDB taxonomy): domain Bacteria; phylum Bacillota_I; class Bacilli_A; order RFN20; family CAG-826; genus RUG13091. The sequence continues at coordinate 5,948 of JAEESX010000024.1, read as the reverse complement.
ATAAAGCCGGAAGAGTTTTCGGCGGCATTTTTGGCGCCATCTTTGGTCTTTTGGGAGTTGTCATATTAGCCGCAGGATGCTACGCGGGATACGTTCTTCTTTCATATAACAGAATCGGAAATGTCGAATTAAAAGTTGACCATAAATCCGCATTAGCAGAAGTGACCACAAACACAGCTTATAAAGCATTAAGCTATAACATCGGATTTGGCGCTTATTCACAAGATTTCACATTCTTCTTAGATACTGGTTATGACGAAAACGGTAATCCAACATGCGGCTATTATTCCACAGCGAAAAATAAAGCCGCAGTGGAGTTTAATGTGAGTGGCGCAATTAACACTGCTTTAGCAAGTGAAGCGGATTTTGTATTTTTCCAAGAAGTCGATACTAACTCCACAAGAAGTTATCACATCAACCAAGATAGGAGAATTCAAGATGCATATCCTCAATATGATCACGTACATGCAAAGAACTTCCATTCTGCATTCTTGCCATATCCTTTATACGATATGCATGGTTCCGTACAAGCTGGCTTAACAACAGTTAGTAAATACCACATTGAAGCCGCAGCAAGAAAACAATACACAATTAGTTCTTCTTTATCTAAATTATTTGATCTTGATAGATGCTTCTCTGTATCTCAAGTCAAAGTAGATAACGGAAAGAATTTGTGGGTAGTTAATTCTCATATGTCCGCATATGATAAAGGTGGCACAATTAGAGAAAAACAAATCCAAGAATTAAATAAGTTTTTAGCGGAAAGAAAATCCTCTGGAGACTACGTCATCGTTGGTGGTGACTGGAATCACGATTTATTAACCTATAACACCGATTATTCATACACATTAGAAGAAGGCCATCGTGCATTTGGCATGACAGGCAAAACACCTGACTGGGTTGCGTATTATTTCAACTACCAAGACGTTCAAGGAAAAACACCTTTAACTAATGGCTACAGAATGATTGCTAGTGATAACTATCCAACATGCCGTAACAACGATATTGAATGGGATCCAAATAAGACATTTGTTTGTTGTATTGATGGCTTCATTGTTAGTGACAACATCGAAGTTGTTTCTCATGAAAACATCCAAACCAAGAATGGTAATAAAGGACTCGATGGATTTGCTTATGCAGACCATGATCCAGCACAAATCGAATTCAAGTTACTCTAATTTAAGTTTACAAAGTAATAATACCTCAGTTCGCTAACTAGTTGAGTTGAGGTATTTTTTCTTTATAGTGTGGACTAACTACGGAAAATTAAATATACTATTTACGATACTGTAGAAAGATAAAAGGTGATAATTATGCCATATTGTAGAAATTGTGGAGCCAGAATTACTAAATTTGAAAAGGACATTTGTCCTGTTTGCGGAACTAGAAACCCATTAGATGGTGCGAATAGTGATACCGTAGAAATTACCAGTCAATTAGACTTAGGTGATAAAGCTAACAAGAAAATTTATAAAGCACACTTCAGACTTAACACATTCATTTTGTTTGCATTCTTAGGTTGGACTGGTGCTGGTTTCTTCTACCTCAACTTCAAGAAAAGAGGCATTATTTGGTTAGCAGCGAACTTATTCGTTCTCGGTGGTCTTATCGCATTATTTGCTTTAGCAATTCTTGGCGTGAATAATTGGCTCTCATATGCCGCACCTGTATCTATCGTGTATTTAGTTAACATCGGTGTCTCCATTTACTTCTTAGTGAAGAAAGACATCAAAGATGGAAACGGAGAATTTATTCATTAATGCAAAGATATTTTGCTAACAAAAATGGTCAAAATATTATTTTAGGTGATGGCGATGTCCATCATCTTTTGCATGTTATGCGCGCTAAAAAGGGTGACGAACTCGAAGCAGTAGCGGATAACAAACTTTATGCTTGCTTAGTAGAATCAGTTAATCCATTAGTGGTCACAATCAATTATGAGATTCCTACCGATAGCGAATTAGATGAAAAAATTACCTTATTTTTTGCTTTAGCAAAGGGCGAAAAAATCGACTTTGTTGTGCAAAAAGCCACAGAACTAGGCGTCAGTAAAGTTGTTTTATTAAAAACAGAGAGATGTGTTGTGAAGTTTGATGATAAGTCACTTTCTCACAAACTCGAAAGATTTAACAAGATCGCTAAAGAAGCTAGCGAACAAAGCCATAGATTGCAAATCCCAGAAATAGTGGGAACAGTGGATATCAAAAACATTCCTCAAGAATTACTTAGCGATATCAACTTAGTGGCTTATGAAAAAGAAGCCGGTAAAACCGCATCTTTAATCGATAACATCGTTAAGGGCAAATCTACATCTATTATGATTGGTCCTGAAGGTGGCTTTAGCGAAGAAGAAGTTAATCTATTAACTAGCAAATATGGTTTTAATAGAGTTTCCTTAGGAAAACGTATCTTAAGAACAGAAACCGCAGCGGTCTACGCTTTAAGCGTTATCGGTGCTTTATTGGAGAAATAATATGGCAAAGACAATGTATGACATCCTCTCCTCAAAACAAAAATACCGTCGTCCATTCTCTAGTGGAGATGATTTTAAATATTTCATGGAAAACCGTGACAAACTCGGTAAGTTCAAAAGATTTAGCGAACTCTATGATAGTGAAGAAAATGAATTCGATATCATGAGAGCAAACATCTTGCTTAGAGGCTTAGAGAACAAGATTCTCTTTGAAAAAGAGATTGCTAATATCGCCAGTCACGGAAAGATTGAAACAGGTAAATTCATTCTTACCTTAAAGGAAAGAATTATTGATCAACCATATTACGACGCAAAAGGCGTAAAGATTTTCATTCCATTCTTTAGTGTGGCGTTAAACCAAATCTACACAAACGAACCAGAGAAATTATTATCTCTTCCATATAGTGAACTTGAACACGATTTTGAAGATGCTTGTATCGATCCATTTGATACTTATGGTTCTGAATTATTCAATTCATACTTCACATCTTTAGTGAAGATTGCTTCTTCAAAGCACGCAACAGCGTTCTTCTACTATGACACCAACACAGTTTATATCATTAACGACCAAGGTCGTTTAGATTGTAAATTTGTGTTATTCGATAAATATATGAAAAAACCATCCTATACACATATGATGGAAAGAATTCTTCCGTTTGTGGAAGCCTACTTTAATAACGACAGAAAAGCGACAGTGGACGCGTTATTAGAACAAAAACTTATCAGTCCACAAATGCACAAATTATTAGAAAAATAACAAGATGAATTTCAAAGTCTATTCTTTAGGATGTAAGGTTAATTCTTATGAATGCTCTGCGCTTTCATCTCTTTTATTATCCAAAGGCCATCAAGAAGCTAAAGGTGATGATTGCGACATCGTCATTATTAACACTTGTTCAGTGACCGCAACTGCGGATCAAAAGTCTAGACAGCACATTAGAAAAATGATGAAGAACTACCCAAACGCTATTTGTGTGGTGATGGGTTGCTATTCACAAGGTAACATGGAATATATTTCTAAAGAAATCTCACCACAAATTCTTGTTGGCACATCTCATAGAAATGAAATTCCTGAACTTATTGAAGAGTACTTAAAAGATAAAAAACCAATTATTAGAGTGGACAAAAATCCTCGCGATTTTAAATACGAAGAACTCGGCGTCACATCTTTTTCCGAGAATGTTAGAGCGTATCTCAAGATTCAAGATGGCTGTGACAATTTCTGCACATATTGCTTAATTCCATACCGTCGTGGAAAGATGAGAAGTAGGTCAAAGGAAAATGTCGTTGCTGAAGCTAAATATCTTATCAGTCAAGGATATCAGGAAATTGTTCTTACTGGCATCCATGTCGGTGGCTATGGCCGTGATTTAGATGACACATCATTCTCCGATTTAGTGGAAACACTTTGCAATTTAGCTGGTCTTAACAGTTTAAGAATCTCTTCTATTGAAGAAAGTGAGATAGATGACCATCTTATCGACCTCGTGGTGAACAATAAAGTTTTAGCCAAACATTTACATATCCCACTTCAAAGCGGCTCCGAGACTGTCTTAAAACGCATGAATCGTAAATACGATAAAGCAGCGTTCTTATCTAAACTTCAAAAGATCAGAAAAGCTTACCCAGATATCGCTTTAACAACAGATGTCATCGTGGGCTTCCCTGGTGAGACTGAAGAGGAATTTAAAGAGACATTTGATTTTATCAAAGAATGTGACTTCAACATGCTACATGTATTCCCCTTCAGCGCTCGTGAAGGTACCGCTGCGTATGTGATGAAAAACCAAGTGGATCCACAAGTGAAAAAAGAAAGAGCGAGAATCCTTATTGAACTCTCAAATCAACTTTGGGATAAATATGTAGATAAGTTTGTGGGCAAAGAAGTGGAAGTTCTTATAGAAGAGAACCTTGCTCAAGAAAACGCTTCATTAGGCCACACAACTAACTATATCAATGTAAAAATTGCAAATAATATGTATAAACCTGGTCAAAAAGTAGTGATAAAACTACAAAAAAGTATGATTATATCGAGATAAAATACGTTTTTTTAGAACTTGACCAAAGAATTATTGACACATTTATGCATAAATTAATATAATTAACGACGTTAGAAAAATGGAGGAATAGCAACATGGCAGTCCCACAAAGAAGAATTAGTAAAACACGCAAAAGAATGAGAAGAACTCATTTCAAATTACAAGCCGCAGGTTTAGTCACATGTCCAAAATGTGGTGCGATGATCAAATCCCATCACGTTTGTCCAAAATGTGGTTACTATGATGGCAAGGTCGTTGTCTTAAACGGCAAAGTCGTTAAAGAAGCACCAAAAGCTGAAGCAAAAAAACCAGCAAAGAAAGCTAGCAAAAAAGCAGCAAAATAAAGATAAGGTCTATAAAGGCCTTTTCTTTTTGCTATAATTAGAATGTTGAGGAGATTTGAATATGCAATACAACAAATTAATCGATCACACACTTTTGAAACAAGATGCTTCTCCAGAACAAATCGTTAAATTATGTGAAGAAGCAAAAGAATTTCACTTCATGAGCGTTTGTGTTAATCCTGCTTACGTTCCACTCGCAGCCCAACAATTAAAGGGTAGTGATGTTAAAGTTTGTACAGTTATTGGTTTCCCATTAGGTATGAACTTAACAAAGACCAAAGTCGAAGAAGCAGAATTAGCCATTAAAGAAGGCGCTGATGAAATCGATATGGTTATCAATGTCGGTATGTTAAAGGCTGGACACGATGATTATGTGAGAGAAGAAATTCGCTTATTAAAAGAAGTGGCGGGTTCAAGAGTTCTTAAAGTCATCATCGAAACATGCTTATTAACAGATGACGAAAAAGTCAGAGCATGTGTTGCTTCTAAAGAAGCTGGTGCAGACTTCGTTAAGACAAGCACAGGTTTCTCTACAGGTGGCGCAACCGCACACGATGTTGCCTTAATGAGAAAGACCGTTGGTCCAGATATGGGTGTTAAAGCCTCTGGTGGTGTGAGAACACACGAAGACTTAATCGCCATGGTGGAAGCTGGTGCTAACCGTATTGGTACATCTAACGGCACCAAGATTCTCTAAGATTAATTGATAATTTAATAAGAAAAGATGCAGTCACATTTTTGTGGTTGCATTTTCTTTTCATAAAAGAATATAATATACGCAGTGCGCAAAGCATGAATGGAGGTGAAACTATGCCAAAAACAGTTGTTCGTGAAAACGAAACACTTGATGATGCATTACGCAGATTCAAAAGACAAGTTAACAAGGCTGGTACCATCCAGGAGTGCCGCCGCAGAGAATCTTTCTTAAAGAAAGGTCTCAAAAGAAAACTTAAAAGCGAAAACGCTCGTCGTAAAAACCGCAAATAAGTTTATTAACCAAATGGGCTCTGGAATATGGGCCCTTTAACATCGCGGGGTAGAGCAGTCTGGTAGCTCGTCGGGCCCATAACCCGGAGGTCATTGGTTCAAATC
>JAEESX010000040.1 GCA_016290145.1 Caryophanales bacterium | reverse complement strand
AGCAATACCAATAAAATTGGCATTAACTAGATTAGCGAGCGGACATGCCACTCTTTTTGATAATTTCTTCCTGAATGTACTTTGGACATTCGCCATAGTGATCGAATTGCATGACATAGTTGCCACGGCCTTGAGTCATACTACGTAAGTCGGTAACATAACCGAACATTTCACATAATGGGACTTCAGCTTCGATTGTTTTGGCATTGTTTCTTTGGGATTCACCGGTAATTGTACCTCTTCTACGAGAGATATCACCGAGGACATCACCATAATATTGTTCAGGAATTGTAACTTCAATCTTCATGATTGGTTCAAGAATGACTGGGTTACATTTCTTTGCAGCTTCTTTAAGAGCTAAGGAAGCGGCAATCTTGTAGGCGGCTTCACTACTATCGACATCGTGGGAACTACCGTCGAATAATGTGGCTTTAATATCCATGACATCAAAGCCTGCCACCATACCTCTCTTAAGAGCATCCACTAAACCGTCTTGAGTTGGTTTGATGTATTCTCTTGGAACGGTACCACCGACAACGGCATCAACGAATTCGAAGCCTTTGCCTGGGTTTGGTTCAAACTTGATCCAGACGTGACCGTATTGACCACGACCACCGGATTGTTTGATGTATTTGCCTTCACATTCACCAGCGGATTTAATGGTTTCCTTATATTCGACTTGAGGAGCACCGACGTTAACTTGAACACCGAATTCTCTTCTCATACGGTCGACGATGATGTCTAAGTGTAATTCACCGACACCAGCGATTAAGGTTTGACCTGTTTCTGCATTGGTGTGGACCCTGAAGGTTGGGTCTTCTTCTGCTAATTTTTGTAAAGCAATGGCCATCTTTTCTTGGTCTGCTTTAGTTTTTGGTTCAACAGCTTCTTCAATAACTGGATCTGGGAATTCCATCTTTTCTAAGATGATTTCCTTTTTCTCTTCACAGAGTGTGTCACCAGTAATTGTGTTCTTAAGACCGATAACGGCACCAATGTCACCAGCGTGGAGTTCTTCAACTTCTTGACGGTGGTTAGAGTGCATTAACACGACACGGCCGATTCTTTCTTTAACACCTTTGGTGCTGTTGAGGACATAGCTACCGGCTTTTAAGACACCGCTGTAGACACGGACATAGGCTAAACGGCCGATGAATGGGTCTGTAGCAATCTTGAATGCTAAGGCAGCTAATGGAGCGTCATCTGTTGGTTGGCAGACAACTTCGTTACCTCTGTCATCAGTACCCTTTGCAGGAGTAATGTCTAATGGGCTTGGTAAGTAGTCGATAACGCCATCTAAGAGCATTTGAATGTTCTTATTTTTGTAAGCACTACCACAGAAGACTGGGTGGAATTCACCTGTTAAAACGGCTTTACGAATAACTTCTTTAGTCTTTTCAACGGATGGTTCTTCACCTTCTAAGACCATCATTAAGATTTCTTCATCGAAGTTAGATAACGCTTCGAATAATTTGCCTCTTAATTCTTGGACTTTAGCTTTATATTCTTCAGGGATGGCGATTTCTTGTGGTTCATCATGCACATCAGATGTGTATTGATAAGCTTTTTGTTCAATGATATCGATACATCCGCTTAAAGAACTTTCAATGCCGATTGGGTATTGGACAGCAGCGGCATTTGCACCTAATCTCTCATATAATGAGCGGACAGACATTTCGAAGTCTGCACCGATAGCGTCTAGTTTGTTAACGAAGACGATTCTAGGAACACCGTATTTGCTACCTTGTCTCCAAACGGTTTCTGTTTGTGGTTCAACACCACTTTTACCATCGAGAACGGTAATCGCACCATCTAAGACACGAAGTGAACGTTCAACTTCAACGGTGAAGTCGACGTGCCCCGGAGTGTCGATGATGTTAATTCTGTTACCTTTCCAGTGTGCTGTTGTGGCCGCGGAGGTAATTGTAATACCTCTTTCTTGTTCTTGGGCCATCCAGTCCATAGTCGCTGCACCTTCGTGGGTTTCACCGATCTTATGGATTTTACCTGTGAAGTAAAGAATACGTTCTGTGGTTGTTGTTTTACCGGCATCGATGTGGGCCATGATACCGATATTACGGGTATGGGCTAAGTCAAATTCACGATTTGCCATATATTATTCCCTCCCCGATTACCAACGATAATGGGCGTAAGCTTTGTTGGCTTCTGCCATCTTGTGAGTATCTTCTCTCTTCTTAACAGAAGCACCTGTGCCGTTAGCGGCATCGATGATTTCGTTGGC
>JAEESX010000039.1 GCA_016290145.1 Caryophanales bacterium | reverse complement strand
TTACGTCAGTGTCCGTTATGGAGAGCCAAAACATTCTTTCTTAGAATGCAAAGCTCAAGATTTAACTTATAGTGTTCCAATTTACGTCACTTTACGTCTCAACCACAAGGAAACAGGCGAAATTCAAGAAAGTGAAGTCTATATGGGTGAATTCCCATTAATGACCGAGGGTGGAACATTTATCGTAAACGGTGCAGAACGTGTTATTGTTAGCCAACTCGTTCGTTCCCCAGGCGCATACCTTTCTAAGGAAATGAAAGCCGGAAAATATCTTTACGAAGCAGACCTTATTCCTGGCAGAGGAACATGGTTACAATTCGAAAGCGATAGCAAAGATATCCTCTCTGTTCGTATCGATCGTCAAAGAAAGATGCACGCAACCCTCTTATTAAGAGCAGTGGGCATTGAAAACGATGACGACATTTTATCTTTATTCGGTAAAAACGAAGCGTTAGAAATAACATTAAGTAAAGACGATGATGAAAAGGTCAAGAGTGCGAAAGGCGCTTTGATGGACATCTTTAGAAAGATGAAACCAGGAGAACCAGTTACCGAAGAAGGTACTGCCAACTTCCTCGTTCAGAAATTCTTCGATGAAAAGAGAAACGACTTAGGTCGCGCTGGCCGTTATAAATATATCAAGAAGTTAGGCATTTACAATCGTTTAGCTGGACGTACTTTAGCCGAGAACTTAGTTTCCGCTGATGGCGAAATTAGATTCAAGAAAGGTTATACCTTAACCGCTAAAGATGTCGAAGACTTAAGAAATGAAGACTTCTTTGAAAAAGGCGCTCACTTATTAAAACTCAAAATCAATGAGCGCTTAGATAATCACAATCTCGTGAACTTAGTAAAAGTTTATAAGAGTGATAAAGACAAGAAAGTCTGCCACATCGTGGGTACTGATTTAAATAGTACTGCGCAGACTGTCACTATAAGTGACATCCTCGCAGGATTCTCCTATTTCTTAAATGTTATCGATGGATTCGGTGATTTAGATGATATCGACCACTTAGGCAATAGACGTATCCGTTGCGTCGGTGAACTTATTCAAAATCAATTCCGCATTGGACTAGCGAAAATGGTAAAAACTGTCCAACAAAAGATGTCGATTTCTGATTTAGGAAATGTGAAACCAAAAGGTTTAATCAATCCACGTCCATTGACTGCGTCAATCCGTGAATTCTTTGCCTCTTCTCAATTATCACAATTCATGGATCAAACCAATCCTCTTGCGGAATTAACAAATAAAAGAAGATTATCCGCGTTAGGCCCTGGCGGTTTAACACGTGATAGAGCTTCTACTGAAGTTCGTGACGTTCACGTTTCTCACTATGGACGTATCTGTCCTATCGAAACTCCTGAAGGTCAAAACATCGGTTTAATTAACAACCTCGCCTCATACGCGAAGATTAATAAATTTGGATTTATTGAAACTCCATATCGTAAAGTCGATAAGAAGACTTGCCGTGTTTTAAATGGAGCGGAAGATTCTGTTTATTTATCCGCGGATGAAGAATGGGATAAATGCATCGCTGAAGCGAACATTAATTTAGGTCCTAACGGCGAAATCTTAGACGACCAAGTTGTCGCCCGTTATAAAGGCGAAAACATCATGGCTCCAAAAGAAGAGGTCGACTATGTTGACGTTAGCCCAAAACAAATCGTTTCTATCGCTGCTGGTAGCATTCCATTCTTAGAGAACGACGATACCATGCGTGCCCTTATGGGTAGTAACATGCAACGTCAAGCCTTACCACTTTTAAAACCAACAGCACCTCTCGTGGGTACCGGTCTTGAACACCAAGTTGCTAAAGACTCCGGTTTAGCCGTTGTCGCAGTGGAAGATGGTGTTGTCACTTATAGTGATAGCAGAACCATTAAGGTCTTGGAAGCTGAAGGTAAAGAAAGAGCCTACCACTTACAAAAATTTGAAAGAAGTAACCAAGGTACATGTATCAATCAACATAGTATCGTGCACGTTGGTGACAAGATTAAACGCGGACAAATCATCGCTGATGGTCCAGCAATGCAAAACGGTGACTTAGCCTTAGGTCAAAACGTCACAATCGCCTTTATGACCTGGAATGGTTATAACTACGAAGACGCGGTCATCATGTCCGAAAGATTAGTTAAAGATGATGTCTACACATCTATCCATATCGAAAGATATGAATTAGAATGCCGTAGCATTCCAAAACTCGGTGATGAAGAAATTACCAGAGATGTTCCAGGTGTTTCTGAAGCCGCGAAAGCCTACCTCGATGAACGCGGTATTATCGTTCCAGGTAGTGAAGTTAAAGAAGGCGACATCCTCGTTCGTAAAGTGACCCCACGTGGTCAA
>JAEESX010000023.1 GCA_016290145.1 Caryophanales bacterium | reverse complement strand
TTGTCGAGTGTGATGGTTGAACCAACTTCAGCTTCTAGTTTTTCAACATAGATTCTGCTACCGACTTCAACGCGGACTTGTTTACCACCAGTTTCGATAATTGCGTACATAATGTCCCTCCTTATAAAATTTTAATTCACTAAGGACTCGCTATTAAGGTAACCTTAATAGGTTTTTGAAACCTTCTCTATGCGGTTGTAGCTAGTGAGGCGACAACGTTATTAATATAACAAAAGTTATATAAAGACTTCAACAATTTTCTTAAAAATATTTTATGTATTTTTCATGGCTCTTTTTCAGGGTCAGCAAGAAAAGAGAAATATCCATTATCGGATATAATTAGATGATCGAGTAATTTAATCTTTAGTTTTTGGCTTTCTTTGATGAGTGTTGTTGTGAACTCAATATCTTCTTTTGAAGGAGAATGATTCCCACTTGGGTGGTTGTGAACAATATAAAAATACTTTCCGTTATGGATTAGAACTTGTTGAATTATCTGACGCCACGAGCAATTAACACTACTCTCATTGCCCTGATATAAATTAACCTCATGTATGATTTTTCTTTTGTTATTTAGAATGATTAGACGGAGGCATTCCTGATAAACACCGGTAACATGATATTTATATCTTTCGTAAATCTCATTAGAAGAAACAGGTAAATCCTCATTTATGGACTTTAAAGAATTAAACCTCTTTGCGATTTCAAATGCCGCGATAATTTTAACCGCTTTGCTTTTACCAATTCCCTTGAAATGGAGCAAGTCTGAGAATGGTTTTTGCACAAGATTAAGCAGCCCTTTGTGATCGGATAACATCTTGTACGCGATATCTAAAGCGGAACTATCGACGGTCCCGGAACCAATGAGAATAGCGATAAGCTCGTGGTCAGATAACCTATCCACACCATAGTGAAAGGCTTTTTCTCTCGGCCTTTCTAGTGTTGGAAGCGATTTGATTTTGCTCAAGTTATTCCTGCCAGGTGAATTTCCAACCACCCGGGATAGCTGCACTACCTTTGCCGGACATGAACAAACGATAAACGACAACCGCCATAACTGCGATTGCGGCAATAACCATAACTGTGGCTAAGGTAACTCCTTCGCCAACTTTGTGAGTGTCACACTCTTCTTTACTTAAAACTCGATAAGTCATAAAAACCCTCCTACTAAATACATAGGAAGGGTCTTTTGTTATTTTTGCAAAATTTTTATAAAAGTTTGTTTCTCTTATCTTTTAGCAAAGCTAAGTTTTCAGTATGTTGTTTGAGTTTTTCTTCCTCAAGAGCAACTTTTTCTTTTGGTGCTTTGCTGATGAAGTTTGGATTTGAGAGCATTTTTTGGCAGCGGAGAATCTCGTTTTCTTCTTCGGCGATTTCTTTATCGATACGTGCGATAATCTCGCCTTGGCCGGCCTCATTTACAATAAGTAAGTCAGCACTATCATAAATCTTTAATTCACCACGCATATTCACGATGCTGTCATCCACGACTTTGAATTCTGAGAATGTGAATCTTTGTAAGTATGCTTCATAGCCTTCAAACATCTTAATTCTGAGATTGATTGATAAATCAAGTTTCGCATTAGGTGCTAATTTGTTTTCAATCTTGTAGTTTCTTACATCTCTAATTATGTCGAAGAGAAGTTCAACTTGTTGATCAACTCCAAGGTGCACTCTATTAGCTTCATATTTTGGATATGATTCAAGCATCACTGATTCTTTATGGACTGGTAAGTTCAAATATAATTCTTCAGCGATAAATGGAGTGTATGGATAGATTAATAAGATGATGGATTTCAAACACTTAAAGAGTACTTGATATGTATTATTTCTCACCAATTCATCAATAGATGAAAGTGAAACCTTACTCATCTCTAAGTATTGTGAACAGAAATCATCATAAACGAAGTTATAAAGGTGTCCACTAGCAGCGTTGAAATCGTATTTATCCATGTTAGTAGTCACGGATTTAATAGTCTTTTCTAAACGATTAATAATCCATTGATCTAATGGAGATAATTCTTTTGGTAATTCTTCTTCTTTAAATCCTTCTGGTAACACGCTTAAGACATAACGCGCAGAGTTCCATATCTTATTAAGATAATTACTGGATGCATTCACTTTGTCATCAATATAACGCATGTCTTGTCCTGGTGTAGAATTTGTTGTTAAGAAGTATCTCAATGCATCCGCGCCATATTTATCAATAACTTCAATTGGATCAACACCGTTTCCTAAGGATTTAGACATTTTGCGGCCAAGTTCATCTCTCACTAAGCCGTGAATAACGACATCCTTAAATGGAGCTTCACCATTGGCGTTTAATGATTGGAAAATCATTCTGGAAACCCAGAAGAAGATAATGTCATAGCCTGTAACTAAGCAACTTGTTGGGAAATATCTCTTAAGGTCAGCGGTTTCATTTGGCCAGCCTAATGTAGAGAATGGCCATAGGCCAGAGGAGAACCATGTATCCAAGACATCTCTATCTTGTTCGTAATTCTCAATATCTTTTGGTGGATCCATAGAAACAACAACTTCACCAGTTTGTTTATGGTAATAAGCAGGAATACGGTGACCCCACCATAACTGACGAGAAATGCACCAGTCTTCAATATTATTCATCCATTGGAGGAATGTATTTTCAAATCTAGATGGTACGAAGTTAACCTTCTTTTCTGTCTTTTGGTTAGCGATAGCAGCTTCCGCAAGTGGTTTCATTTTCACAAACCATTGTTTGGATAACATTGGTTCGACAACACAGTTATTTCTTTCAGAGTGACCGACTGAGTGAATGATTTTTTCTTGTTTAATGAAGTTACCTTCACTCTTAATCTTTTCTAATAATTTTTCACGGCAAACGAAACGGTCAAGACCAGCAAATTCACCACACTTTTCATTCATGGTGGCGTCTTTGTTAAAGATGATTGGCATCTCTAAACCATACTTTTTACCAATGATAAAGTCGTTAGGATCGTGTGCTGGTGTACATTTCATCGCACCAGTACCGAATTCGACATCAACATATTCATCGGCGATGATTGGAATAATCTCACCATTTGCAGGGTTGATGACTTTTTGTCCGTGATATTTTTTATATCTTTTATCTTTTGGATTAACACATACGCAAGTATCGCCAAACATAGTTTCTGGTCTTGTTGTAGCGACAATTAAGCAGTCCTTACTATCCACGATTGGATAACGGAAATAATACATAAAGCCTTCATCATCTTGGTGAATAACTTCAATATTACTTAATGCGGTTTGTTGGACTGGATCCCAGGAGATAATTCTCTCTCCTTGATAAATCAAGCCTTTCTTATATAAGTCGACAAATACGTGTCTAACAGCATAGTTTAAGCCTTCATCTAAAGTGAATCTTTCTCTAGTGTAGTCAAGGCATAAACCCATCTTGGCCCATTGTTCATGAATGTTTTCTGCGTATTCATTTTTCCAACTCCAAGCGTGCTTTAAAAATTCCTCACGAGTGAGTTTAGTAACATCGACACCATTTTTCACTAAACGTTGCATAACTTTTGCTTGTGTCGCAATGCCAGCGTGGTCCATACCTGGAAGCCATAAAGCATCAAAACCTTGCATCTTTTTATAGCGGATAATGATGTCTTGAATGGTTGTATCCCAAGCGTGACCTAAGTGTAATTTACCAGTAACGTTTGGAGGAGGAATAACCATGGAGAAAGCTTGTTTGGATTTGTCACCCGCGGTGAAATATCCATTCTTTTTCCAGTTCTCGTATTTTCCTTCTTCTACTGCATGTGGATCATATCTTTTATCAAGCATATGAGTGTCCTCCTTAATATAAATAAAAAGCATCCTTATTTCTAAGGACGCTGTTATGCGCGGTACCACCTTAGTTCGTTATTTGACTAACGCACTTCATTAACCTATTTTCGCTAGGTAACTATCCTCCAAAGCGACCTTCGCTAATTCCTTATATCGAGCTTCCACCATCCTCGACTCTCTATGATAAGAAGATTAGTTACTCCTCTTCTTCAACGGCTGAGTTTATTATAGCAACATTTTAATAAATGTCACTTAATTAATTGTTCGATTCCAGTTTTTAACTTATCTAGTGTTCTATTAGACAAACTGGATGTGAAATAGACATTCTCTAGGACATTCATCTCTTTTAACCGCTTATTGAGCTCTGAACGTCCTTTTTGATTAATCTTATCCGTCTTTGTGACAACAACAAAGTAAGGAATCTTGCTTTCGATAAGATAATTCAATATCTCAGTGTCATTCTCACCAAACTCTCTTCTACTATCGATAAGAAGTAAAACAAGTTTTAAATATGGATTATCGGTAAAGTATTCATCCATCATGGTTCCGAATAAACGGTCAAGATCAACACCACCTTTAGCGTATCCATAACCTGGAGCGTCAACGAGGAAGAACTTATTATCAATATTATAATAATTGAGCAATCTCGTATGTCCTGGTTTAGATGATGTGTATGCCAAAGATTTTCTTTGACATAAGGTATTGATTAAGGAACTCTTTCCGACATTAGATTTGCCAACGATTAAAACCTCAGGGAGTTGATCCTGAGGTCTTTCTTTTACGCTTGGCGTAGATTTGACGAATGAGACATTGTTGAAATTAATCATTATTTCACCAAAGCAATCTTAATCGCATCATCCGCAGATTTCATATATTCAATTTTGAGTGTTTCTTTAACTTCCTTTGGAAGTTCTTCAACATCCTTCTTGTTTTCTTCTGGGACGATGATTGTTTTAATACCACTTCTAAGTGCAGCAAGAGATTTCTCTCTTAAACCACCGATAGGAAGGGCATTGCCACGTAATGTCACTTCACCTGTCATAGCGACATCAGGATTAACTGGTGTCTTAGATAAGCAAGAGACAATCGCGGTTGTAATTGCCACACCGGCACTTGGGCCATCTTTTGGAACGGCGCCTTCTGGGACGTGGATGTGAATATCGTTTTCTGCGAAGAGTTCTGGATTAATACCAAACTTATCAGCGTTAGATTTCACATAGTCTAGAGCGATGGAGCAGCTCTCTTTCATAACATCGCCTAAATGGCCTGTTAAGACAAGCGCGCCTTTACCTTTGAAGTAATTTACTTCAATTGGAAGGATATCTCCACCGAATTCGGTATATGCTAAACCGGTGACAACACCGATTTGTGGCTTTTGTTCTTTCTTGCTGTCTTCAAAGATTGGTGTGCCGAGATATTCTCTAACTTTCTTTTCATCGATAGTAATGCTTTCGATGCTTGGGTCTTTAACAATCGCGACAACCACTTTTCTTAAGCAAGAGGCAATCTTTCTTTCTAAATCACGAACACCGGATTCACGTGTATATGAACGGATGATGTATTTAATTGCATCTTCAGTAAAACTGGCTTGTGATTCTTTTAAACCATTGAGTTCACGTTGTTTCTTCACTAAGTGACCGGTGGCGATTTGGACTTTTTCGAGTTCTGTATAAGAAGAGAGTTGGATTAATTCCAATCTGTCTCTTAATGGACCAGGGATATTCTCCAAATAGTTTGCGGTACAAATGAATAAGACATCGCTTAAGTCATATGGTTCTTCCAAATAGTTATCATTGAATTGATAATTTTGTTCTGGATCAAGGACTTCTAATAAAGCACTTGCTGGATCACCTTTATAGGAACTTGCGAGTTTATCGACTTCGTCGAGCAAGAAAACTGGGTTATTAACACCCGCTTTTCTCATACCTTGGATAATTCTACCAGGCATGGAACCGACGTAGGTTCTTCTATGACCACGGATTTCCGCTTCATCAGAGATACCACCTAAAGAGGCTTTGAAGAATTTTCTTCCTAATGCTCTAGCGATGGATTTACCTAATGAAGTTTTACCTGTTCCTGGAGGGCCATAGAAACAGAGAATTGGGGATTTGAGGTTACCAGTTAATTTCTTAACTGCTAAGTATTCGATAATTCTCTTCTTTGGATTTTCAAGACCATAATGGTCTTCATCTAAGATTTTTTCGACGTTTTCTAAAGAATCATTGTCTTCAGTCTTTTGCCACCATGGGACATTCATAAGAACATCGACATAGCTTTGGATGAGTGCGGCTTCAAGAGAACCTTGAGGCATCATCTCGAACTTTTTAAGTTCGGCTTTGACTTTATTCTTGACGTTTTCTGGATAAGGATTCTTTTCTAGTTTCTCTAGAATGGTATCAGGATCGTTCTTATCCCCACCGTCTTCACCGAGTTCACGTTTAATAGCTTTGAGTTTTTCACGTAAGAAATATTCTCTTTGTGATTTCTCGGCGCTTTCACGAACTGTTTCAGAAATATCACGCTCAATTTGATTGCGTTGATTTTCTCCGTTAATGAGGAAGACGACTTGTTCCATTAAGGAATTAGCGTCAGCAGATTCTAAGATTTTTTGCTTTGCTTCAGTTGGAGCTTCTAAATGTCCGGCTAATGCGAAGCAGATATCGACGGCATTTGGGCTTTTTGTGACGATATTAGCGATGTTTTTAGGCATTGTGGAAAAGATATTAGGGACTCCTTCAAGAGCCTTGCTAACAGCCTTAATGATGGCTTCGTTCTCCACTGGTGAGATGGAAGGAATTGGGTCCATTCCGCCAATAGCGGAATAATAACCAGCATTTTCTTCGAATCTAATATCGGATAATTTCACCCTTTCAACCACTTCAAGTCTCACTCTTAAACGATTGTCACGTTCAGAGACGGAGATGATGTGGCATAAAACGCCGACGTTATAAACATCCTCGGGTTTTGGATTATCTTCGTCATAACTTTTTTGGGAAGCCACTAAAATGAGTGAATCACATTCATTCTTAGATGCGTTAACCGCAGAGATTGAAAAATCTCTTCCGGCTTCAATGAGTTGTTGATTTTTTGGGAAGATAACTAACGCACGGGTGATGAGGAGTGGAAGTGTAATTGCTTGTGGTTTGTTTGCCATAAGTTTTTCCTCCTTCTAAATAATTTTTAAATTATTTGTTTTCGTTATATAGCAAATCGTCAATGCGTTGCATTTTGAGATTGTTTTTGAATTCACCAAGATTTGCTGCTAATGCCTTTTTGACATCTTCAACTTTCATCTTGTATTGATCAGCAATCTTCGCATATTCGAATTCTAAGTCAGCATCAGTGATTTCGACTTTTTCGACTTTAGCGATTTCTTCTAATACAACGTATTCTTGTGTTTCTTTTAAGGCTTGTTCACGAATTTGAGCAGTAAATGTTTCTTCGGTTTGGCCTAAGATTTGTAAGTATTGTTCAAGTGTTAAACCGGATTGTTCGATACGTTTGATCATATCTTCTTTTCTGGATTCGACTTGGTTTTCAACGATTTCATTAGCTAAATCAATCTTGGAACCTTTGACGATTTCAGCGATTAATTTGCTCATGTATTCGCGGCGAGCTTCGAGTTCTTTTTGTTTCTTTAAATCTTCTTCTTTACGAGCTCTGAATGCTTCGACTGTTTCGATGCCTTCGACTTTTAATTCTTTAACGAATTCATCGTTTAATTCTGGAAGTTTCTTTTCTTTCACTTCGTGAATCTTACATTCGAATGTGGCTGGTTTGCCTTTTAATTCTTCGGTGTAGTTTTCTGGGAATGTGACATCAACGTTCACTGTTTCGCCAGCTTTGTGACCGACTAATTGTTCTTCGAAACCTGGGATGAATTGGTGGCTGCCTAATTCTAATTCGTGGTTTTGTGCGGAACCACCTTCGAATAATTCGCCATTGATCTTACCAGCAAAGTCCATGACAACGATGTCGCCTAATGCGGCTTCGCCTTCTTTAAGAACTAAGGAAGCGTTTTCTTTTAATGTACCTTCAAGAGCATCTTCGATGTCTTTCTTTGTAACTTTAACGGCTTTCTTGCCGATTTCTAAACCTTTGTATGCGCCTAATTTCACTTCAGGAGCGGTAACGAGGATGAATTTAACTTCTAATTCTGTGTCGCTCACTTTTGTGACATCAACGGCTGGACGTGCAAATGGTCTAATTCCATCTTTTGTTAAAATTTCTTCATAAATCTTTGGTAATAAAGCATTGATAGCTTCATCCAAGACTTTCATTGGGTCAATTTTATCTTTGACAAGATTTTTTGGTGCTTTTCCTTTACGGAAACCATCAACTGTGACGTTTTCCGCTAATTTGTTAAAGGCTTTGTCTTGAGCACCTTTCCATGTTTTTTCATCGACAACAACGTCAACTTGAACATGGGAATGTTCTAATTTGGTAATTTTTCTTTCCATATTATTATGCCTCCAAAATATGTGCGATATTGATTATAAACAAGTTTATATTTTCCCACAAGAAAAACACTCATTTTGAGTGCTTTTTTTGAACTATCTATTTTTCTTAGAAGGAGTTAACTGCTTCTTTAATTCTTTGAATTAAGTCAAGGACTTCCTTTTCATCGAGTCCTTTGGCCTCGCATCTTGCAGATAAAGGCATTTTATTCTCGATTTGAAGATATTCTTCAGAGATGGAGCGCAGCGCTTCAATGAGCAAGTCATATTTGATATCAAGTTTTTCAGGATACATATAAATAATGTAAGAACTGAGAATTTGAATAGCGTCTTCGCTGACCGCTGGATCCTTGAGTTCATTTTGCATAGCACGCACGAAGTCATTGAACTCGTTTCCAATGAATGGAGGTTCGAGTTTGCTTGGGTTAATCTTTATGGCTTTGCCAATATGATTAAAGGAGATTTCCTTATCAATCTTCTTCTGGACGAGTAAGAGCAATGCAAATGAACGGATAGATTGCTTAGGAAATGAAAGCAATATCCTTTGGATATCTGGAAGGAACATATTGATGTCGCGTCCACGGACCATGTCTAATGCAGGTAACACAACGGTTTCCTCATTGGATTTGAGTCTTTCTTTAAGCGCATCGTTTGTGAGTTCGCGTGAAGAGATGGATTTCTTTTCTTCCTCTCTTACCAATTTTGGTAACTCACGAATAATTTCTTCGACTTCTTGGGAAACATATGGAAGGTTCTCATAGTATCTAACTTCTTCATACGCTTCATCAAAATTATTGAGCAAGCAAAGGATCTCAATATGGACTTTCATTAAGAGAGTTAAGTCGCCTTGAAGGATTTGACGGTTCTTTTTGATGACGGATAAAGCTTCTTCGCCGCGGCCAGTTGCTAGTAAAGCGCTGATACGGTAAAAAAGGTAATTCATATCTTCAGAGTTTTCGGTGAGTTTGATGACCAAATCGTATTGTCTTTTGTCCATCAATGACTTTAAACTGTCCATATTTTGTCTCCTTTTGTTAGTAGTTTTTTAGTATATTTATTAGTAGATGTTAACTTTGTTAAATATGTGTAGGTTAATAGATTTTATTTGTTGAACCAGACCTTGACGATTTCTTCTTCAGAGATTGGTCCAGGTCTCACGACTTTTGGACTCTCTTTTGTGAGGTCCACAATGGTTGATGGAACCTCTCCACGAGCCTTTCCAGACATCACAAAATCGAGTTCTTGACCAAAAATTTGTTTCACTTCATCACTGTTTAATGCTGGTTTAGATCCACTCTTATTTGCGGATGGAACTAATAGAGGAATCCCGGTCATCTCTAATAATACGCGTGCTTCTATATTCGTAGGTATGCGTATGCCAATAACATTTGTGTTATGAGTGACATAAGCAGGCACACTATTCTTTTTCACATTCACCAAGATTGTAATGGAACCAGGCATAAAAGCATCAATCACTCTTTGAGTGGCTTCATCGATAACTGCGTATTTAGAAATATCTTCTTTATAAGCCAACATTAAGGTATATGGTTTGTCTTCTGGTCTTTCTTTAACTTTGTTAAGTCTGTCATAAGCGCTGCGGTCATTGTAGATAACGCCTAAACCCATAACAGTTTCCGTAGGAAAAGCCACTACTCCGCCTTTTCTGAGTTTCTCACTCGCTAAAGCGGCTTCTTCATTAATTCTTGGGTCGTATTTAATCATGGAATAATTATAACCTTTTCAAAGAAAAAGTATATAAACATAATAGAACGACTGTGATAATATATAACCACTATGAAGACAAACTATATTAAATTTATATTTCCTATTGCTGCTATCGCATTAACTTCTTGTGTTGGTGGCAACAAAAAGCCAAACACCAAAAATGGCTTTGTTAAATTAGAACAAACATCAATCGTTTGTAGCGATGTTGATCCTATGTATGCACCTTCTAAAGGTGATGTGAAATTATTAGTCATTCCAATCGCTTTTACTGGTACCGCAAAAGACGGTTCTTCCGAAAGATATATCGATTGGACAGAACAAAAACTCTCTGATGTTAATGGTTATTACTTTGGTAATAGCGATTCATTATCATCCTATTATTCCGCAGCGTCATTTAATGAGCTCAGAATTACTGGTATGGTTTCACCAGTCTATGAAAACGCCACCATCTCCGCTTCAGATATTATGGAAGATCGCAGCATGAACCAACTCTTCAATTTAATTGAAGATGCCGTCGATTGGTTGCAAGATAACAATGCATCGATTAACTGGTCTGAATATGATAACAACCAAGATGGTTGCATCGATAATATTCACTTAGTAACAAACTATAATTCTAATGAATGGAATACTCCTTTGTGGCCACATATGTACCACACAAATAGAACCGGTACATTAGAAAGACCTACCGCGAATGTTTATTCAATAAGTGGCACTGGTTCCGTACAAGATTCCATTACCGCAATTCACGAACAAGGTCATATCTTTGGCTTACAAGATTATTACGATTACACAAGCCAAGCCGCAGGTAAAACCGACGGCGTCGATTATATCGGCGGTTTAGATATGCAATCTAATAACCACTTTGACTGGAACTCATTCTCTAAATTATGCATGGGTTGGGTCAAACCATATGTCATTAACGGCAAAGCCGATGTCACTACAGTGAACATCAAAGCGGCCTCCATTAATGGCGATTGCATTTTAATCCCTGCAAACTATGACACATGGAACGGTTCTGCATTCGACGAATACTTCTTATTAGAATTATTCGCGCCTTTCGGAAACAACAAGAAAGACTGGGAAAAATGGAAAGGTAATTTAGGATCCAAACCAGGCATTAGACTATATCACGTAGACGCGCGTTTATTCGGCAGTAATTCTAACTATGGAAAAATAATTGTCGAAGATATGGAAACACAACTAATTAAAACCAAAGAAGATATCGCAAACTGGGATTATTGTTCTTTAGGTACTAATAATTCACAAGACTATTTTGATACCAACGGAGGTATCGAACAACTTAGTGATCACATGCTATTAAGCCTTGTTCAAAAAGGCGGTCGCTTCACCTTTGCGCAAGAAGGCGGAAGACACAAATTAAACAGCGGCGACTTATTTAAAGTCGGCGATACCTTTAGATTTGAAGACTATAGTCACTTCTTAAATAAATCTATCGAAGAACAATCCGCGATGAATAAAGGTGAAGAATTCCCATATACATTCGTTATCGATTATATCGATGAAGATGACGCTACAATCACATTTACTAAAGTAAAACACTAATGGTTCGTAAAGATTTAAAAGACTTCATTAAAACAATTCCTGAAGACGTCACTATTGTCGCTGCTTCAAAATACGTAGGCGCAGATGATATCAAAGTGTTGCTCGATTCAGGTATCAAAGATATCGGCGAAAATCGTGTCGATTCTTTTTTAAGCAAATACGAATTACTAAAAGATAATGAAATTAGATGGCACTTTATCGGTCACTTGCAAAGAAATAAAGCTTTAAAAGTAATTGATAAGATTGACTATCTTGAATCACTTGACTCATTAGACCTCGCAAAAATCATCAATTCGCACCGTTTAAGACCTCTAAAATGCTTCGTTGAAGTCTCAATCAATTTAGAAGAAAACAAGGACGGAGTGCCCTATTATCAAGCAAAAGAGTTCATTAAAGAACTAAAGCAATATCATAACATCGAAGTTGTTGG
>JAEESX010000004.1 GCA_016290145.1 Caryophanales bacterium | reverse complement strand
CACTTACTTCTTACCATTTACTCATTTCTTATTATTTGGTAGACATTTTTCCTATTATTCTTTTGAAAATAAGATGTGGGAAAAATTAAAAGAAGTATCCACAAAAGATTATTTCCATAAGAGTAGCAATAATATTAATAATATTACTCAATAATAAATTGACGATTTGATATAATGATTTCACTAAAGGAGTTTTAACTATGAAAATAAATGTTATTAGATTAAGAAGTCAGCTTCATGATCAAAACAAAGAAATGATCAAAGAGAACGATAATTTCATCGATGAATTAAATAATGAATTAATGAACGATGACTTATTGCTCGTTGAGAATGATAAAGATGCCGTCTTTAGCATTGTCTTTGTGGAATCCGGTGGTTCAGAAGCAGAGTTTGTGAAACGCTTTGATGAACTTGAAGATCCGATCATTTTATTATCTAATGGCAAGAATAACTCTTTACCAGCTTCTTTAGAAATTAAAACCTACATTAACCAACACGATAAAACCTCATTATTGCTCACTGGAGACGAAGAACAGATTGCGGAAGGTATTCGTAACGCCTCTAGTGTTTTCGGCGCCATAAAGGGCCTAAAAGGCACAAATCTCGGTGTTATCGGTAAACCAAGTGATTGGTTAATCGCTTCTCAAGTAGATTATGAGATGGTGAGAGAAAAATATGGCATTAATCTCATCGATATTCCAATGCTTGAATTAGAAGTGGAAGTCAAAAAACAAATCATCGGTGATGTTCCACATCTAGAACAATTCAAAAAGAAATTTAAGAATAAGGAGACTCTTGATGGAGCATTATATTTCTATAGCGCGCTTAAAAGAATCGTGGAAAGATATAACCTATCTGGCTTTACTTTAAGATGTTTTGATTTACTTGGTCCTTATAAGAATACAGCTTGTTTAGCCTTTGGTATCTTAAACGAAGAAGGAATTACCGCAGCATGTGAAGGCGATGTTCCAAGTTTATTAACCATGCATTTTGTAAAAGTATTATCTGGCATGCCAGCATTCCAATCCAATCCTAGCTATATCAATTTCAAAGAAAATACCATCCTATTTGCGCACTGTACATTACCATTAAATATGACCTCTTCTTATAGCCTTACAAGTCACTTTGAAAGTGGCTTAGGAATCGGTATTAAAGGCGAAATGCCTTTAGGTAAAATCAGTGTTCTTAAGTTAGCACCATCACTTAAAAGTGATGAATCAGTGGCTTTTAACGGCACAATTAAGAAGAATTTATCACTTAAAAACTACTGCCGTACACAGATCGAAGTGGAACCAGATGAAAATGGTATCTTCTCTATTTTTAAAGATAACTTCGGCAACCACTTAATCATTACCTACGCTGATTGTGTCGGACCATTCTTAACGTTAATCAATTTATTTGATTCTCGTTACGACAATTTACACAAGGATGAGAAGAAAAAAGATAAATAATATTGTTATTTATTGAAATAAATGTATAATAAACCTCCGTTGGTGAAATTATGTTCGTCACGAAATCTAAACTAGTCTACAACTTATTACTCAACATCCCAGTGTGTTGCATTCTCACTCTTACTGCTCAATTTATGAACAATAAGGGCTTTTACGTTTATGCTCCAGATTTCTTTATCAACTTCGCAATTTCATTCCCAATCGCGATGTTCATTGGACTTGTAATACCTCTTGTCTGGTTAGGTAGATGGTTCACTCACTTGTTCGGCGTGAGAAATGATACCTATACCCATAATCCAGCTTATCGTTTACTAGCGACATTCTTCTCATCATTAATCTATTCTTGTTTATTGTCTCCTTTATCCTATTTAATCAATAGATTAATATATGATCCATCATATCCTATTGGTCAATACGCACTCGATTGTTTAAAGACCATCCCTGTAATGGTGGGAGTCGGTTTCGTTGCCTCATTGCTATTTGATATCCCTGCATATAAGGCTGCACATAAGATTGATCCAGAATTCTAACAGGCAATGCCTGTTTTTTTCTTATATACACTTTTCTACTTAAGTCACGCATATATAGGCGTACGCTTGACACCTCAATAAATTGTGTATAATATACATAAGTCCTAAAGGACAAATTATGAAAGAAGTTAAAAATAGCAAAAGTTTAAATATAAACACTAAAGAAATCGTTGCCCTTGTTAGTCGAACAGCAAGGAATTCTTATGGTGTCATCGCAATTGCTAGTAAAGATGAAGTTGATCTCATCTCCAAAATAACCAAGAAAGGAAAAATGGAGGAAGGTGTTTTCGTGACCAAACGCTCCGACAATACCTTTGCTGTAAGCATTTACTTAGTATTGGCGCAGGAAATCAAGATTACCGAAGCTTTAAGAGAATGTCAGAAATCTATTAGATTCGTTCTCGATAAGAAGTATCCGAAAATGTGCCGTGAAGTTAACGTTTACGTTATCGAACTCCGCTAAAGGAAATTATGAAAACTATCAATGGACAAGCCCTGAAACAAATGCTTATTTCAGGCGGCAACAACTTATTTAATCACTACCCAGAAGTTGATGCTCTTAACGTGTTCCCAGTCCCAGATGGCGATACTGGTATGAACATGAATCTCACCATGACAAGTGGTGCAAAAGAAATCCAAAACAGAGGTGATGGCGATGTCTATGAAATCGCTAAAGCATTCTCTCGTGGATTATTAATGGGTGCTAGAGGAAACTCTGGTGTTATCACCAGCCAAATCTTCCGTGGCTTTAGCCAAGGATTAGAAGGCAAAAGCGAAATCAACGCAGTTGAATTTGCGGATGCTTGGCAAAAAGGTGTGGAAGTCGCTTATAAAGCGGTTATCCGTCCAGTCGAAGGTACAATTCTTACCGTCGTTAGAGAATCCTCACAATATTTACATGACAACATTAAGCCAAATCACACTATTGATAAGGCTATTGAGTTATTAATTAAAGAAGCTCATGAATCTTTAAAGAGAACTCCAGAACTTTTACCAATTCTTAAAGAAGTTGGTGTCGTCGACTCCGGCGGTGCTGGTTTAATTTACATCTTTGAAGGTATGAGAGAAGCCATCAATGGCAACTTTGTTGAAAGAAGTCAAGCCACTGCAACTGATGCCGACAATCCAATTATTGCCGCTGGTGCAGCGATGGAAGAAGAAGAATTTGGCTATTGCACAGAATTCATCATGTCCTTAGGACCAGATTCCGTGAAGAAACCATTCAATGAAAAGAGATTTACCAATATCTTAAATAGCCATGGTAATTCATTAGTTGTGGTTAGAGATGAAGATATCGTTAAAGTTCACGTTCACACTTTAACTCCTGGTAACATTCTTAACTACGCTCAACAATTCGGTGAATTCTTAAAACTTAAGATTGAAAACATGACCGAACAACACCATGCTTTAGCAACAGGTGCTATGGGTGCAGAAGATGTTCATACAGATTTAATTCCTGAACCAGAAAAAGAAGAAGCACCAAAAGAAAAGACCGATTACGCAATGATCGCTGTTTCTTCTGGCAGTGGTATTGAACAATTCTTTAGAGATATCGGTGTTACAGAAATCGTTAAGGGCGGTCAAACCATGAACCCATCTAGCCAAGATTTCTTAGCCGCTATTAAACACGCAAACGCAAAGAATGTTTATATCTTCCCAAATAACTCCAACATCTTAATGGCAGCATCTCAAGCCGCTGAAATGGTGGAAGATAAAGATACAAATGTCTTTGTTATTCCTTCTAAGACAATTCTCCAAGGTATCAGTGCTTCCATTATGTTTAACTGCGAAGCAGACCCAGAAGAAAACTTCGAAGAAATGAAATCTGCTTTAAGCAATGTCAAATCCGGTGAAGTTACTTTCGCTATTAGAGATAGTGAAATTAACGGCGTTAAAGTCAAGAAAGATGACTACATCGGTATTATGGAAAAAGAAATCATTTCCGATAACAAAAACAAACTCGAAGTCTTAAAGGCTTTATTAGAAAAAATGATTGATGAAGATAGTTCTTTAATTACATTAATCGTTGGTGAAGATGTCAGCGAAAAAGAAGTTGAAGAAGTCAGATCTTACATCGAAGAAAAATATAGTGATCTAGATTTAGATCTCCATATGGGCAACCAACCAGTTTATTCATTCTTAATCGGCGTCGAATAAGATTATGAAAAGAAGAAAGATTATCTCATTAGCAGTTAGTTTATTTTCAATCCTCGTTTCGATGATTGGATTCCTTTTAATCGCGAAAAGTACACCTGCAGTGGCGTATGTGAAATATTTCACGTTAGTCACTAACTTGTTAATTATCGTGACAAGCACTGTATCCATTGGATACAATGTGGAATTTCTAGTTCATAGAGATAGACAAATTCTTCAACCTGATTATCTCTATATCTTGAAGTTAATAACTTCTACATGTGCTTTAATCACATTCTTAACAGTTGCTTGTTATTTGCAACATTCCGTGTACACAGATCCAAGTGTAAGTGCGACTATGCATGCGAATAATGTAATGCATCATTACTTAGCGCCTTTATCATTCACTCTTGGATTTATTATTCTTGACCTTGATAAGAAATATAACTGGAAGATATTCTTTACAGGCATTGCTGTTCTTTTACTCTATACAGCCTATGCATTACCAATTTCAAATATTCCAGCCTGTGGAAGTTGGTGGGGAACCGAACCAAGACAAGCGCCATATATCTTTATGCAATTTAATGAAGTTGGCTTATGGGCTCTCCTCATTATTCCGGCATTCCTCATTGGTGGTCTTGGAATTAGCTTCTTGATTTGGTTCTTAAACCGTATCAGTTATCTCTTATTCATCGGTGATGAAATTAAAGAAGATGCTGAAGAAACCGCGGAAGAAAAAGCCATTGAAGCCAAGGTACAAGTTACTGAAGCAGATGAAGCCGCAGTCGGTGAGATTCTTAAGAATAGAAATATCGGTCCAAGAATCTATCATATCTCTCGTAGAGAAGATAAGATGTGGCAAGTCAAATTCGCTAAAGGTAAAAGAGCGATCAAAATCTTCAACACACAAGCCGAAGCAATCGTGTTCGCAAAGAAGTTAGCGAAGAGCCAAGTTGGCAGTATTCGTATCCATTCCTTAAAAGGAAGAATTAGAAAAACAATCTAAATTAAAATATAGCAAATCAAATGGTTTGCTATTTTTTTATTATTAAATAATAATTTAGGTAATGAGTGAAAAATTAACCAAATCTCCAAGACTCAATAAACTCCTTTATCAAATGGGTATTTTTAATTACTACGATGTGATTAATCACTTGCCTAGAAGATATGAGAATTTTAACTATACTCATGAAAAGGGTTTAGAAGATAAAGAGAGAGTGGTGCTACTTGGTAAAGTATTATCTATTCCTCGTGTTAATAAGGCGAAACGGGTTGATGTAACGACATTTGACTTTATGACGGTTAACAAAACGTTTTTCCGTGTTGTGGCCTTTAATCGTCCTTATTTAGCAAAGAATATCAATCTTGAAGATAATTTCACTTTAGTGGGCATCTATAACCGCAAAAGAAATGAAATAGATTTCCTTAATATGTATAAGGGAGAAATCCCAGAGAATGAAAGAATCAAACCAATCTATTCTTTACCTGCGGATTATGAGAATCATTTATTCTCTGCATTAGTGAAGAAATCGTTAAAAGAAGTAGACGGACACGTCTCATCCTTAGTGCCTTACGAGTTCATTAATAAGTATCGTTTAACTTATAAATCTCAAGCTTTGAAATGGGCTCACTTCCCAGAGAATTTAGAACAAGTTAGACAAGCATTAAGACATTTAAAATACGAAGAAGCATTAATGTTTTCTTTAAAGAATCAGATTATTAGAGAAGAGAATAAATCTCTTGCAAAAATCAGAAAAGAACCAATCGATTTATCATTATGTGAACCATGGTTAAAAACATTACCATATAGGTTAACTGATGACCAGCAAAAAGCCGCTGAAGAAATCATTGAAGATATGAACCAAAGTGGCTTAATGTATCGCTTACTTCAAGGCGATGTTGGAACAGGTAAAACTCTTGTCTGTTTTGCAGCGCTTTACGCGAATTATGTTCGTGGAGATCAAGGCGCTTTGATGGCACCGACAGATGCTTTAGCAAGGCAACATTTTGAAAATGCTAAGAACGTATTTGCAGGAACAAAATTAAGAATCGAATTACTTATTGGATCAACTCCTGCAAGTAAGAAAAAGGAAATATATGCAGACCTAGAAGATGGCTCAATCGATATCGTCATTGGAACCCATGCTTTATTCACAAAAGCTGCAATTTACAGCTCATTAGGTCTTGCAATCATTGATGAACAACATAGATTCGGTGTTAACCAAAGACTTATGTTAGCTAGTAAAGGTGAGCATGCTGATTTACTTATGATGTCTGCAACTCCTATCCCTCGTTCACTAGCTTTATCGCTATATGGAGACTTAGATATTTCGACTTTAACTACTTTCCCAAGCAAGAAGAGAGATGTGACCACAAAAGTAGTGAATTCTGATGATGAAGAAATATTCAAACAAGTCGATAAATCACTAGAAGAAGGACATCAAATTTATATTGTCGCACCTCTTATTGATTATAGAGAAGATGAGAGATATTCAGTTGAGAAATTATATGCTAGATTTGCATTAAGATATAAAGAAAAAGTAGGTTTATTGCACGGACATCAAAAACCAGATGAAAAGAACGCTGCTTTAGAGAAGTTCTATTCTGGTGAAACACCTATCTTAGTGTCCACTCCAGTCATTGAAGTTGGTATTGATGTTAAGGGTGCTAACCTCATGGTGATTTACGATGCTTCTAATTTTGGTTTAGCATCCCTTCACCAATTGAGAGGACGTATCGGCAGAGATGGTAGTAAAGCCACATGTTTATTAACTCTTGATGATGAACAAGATGAAGAAGCAAAAGAAAGACTCAATGTTTTAGTTAAGAGTGAAGATGGCTTTGTTATAGCTGAAGAAGATATGAAGATGAGAGGTCCTGGTGAATTAGCGGGATTTAAACAATCTGGTATGCCTAACTTCTCATTCTTAAATGTTGTTAATGATTATAAGATCTTTGTTTGCGCTAGAGATGACGCGAAACAAATAATGAAAAACCGTAAGAAAGAGGAATATCAATATATCCTCAAACGTGCGGAAAGAGAAGTTAATATTGCTCCTATCTTAAAGGGTTAGAAAAACAATAAAAATTGTTTTATAGAGGCTTAACATGTTAGAATACATGTCGAGGTATTTACTATGGTTAAAATTGTTGTTGATGCTATGGGCGGAGATAATGGTTCCGCGATTGTCGTTGAAGCGATTAATAACTTCTTAAAAGACTACAGTGATGTTGAACTCACAGTTGTTGGTAAAAAAGAAGAATTAGAATCTCTCGAAGGAAAAGTTAGAATCCTTGATGCTCGCGATGTCGTGCCTATGGAAGCGGGCGCACTCGAAGTAATGAGACTTAAGAACTCATCTATGATGGTGGCTATTAAAACCATGAAGGATGAAGGTCTTGATGCCATTGTTTCTTGCGGATCAACAGGTGGCTTTTTAAGCGCAGCAACAATTAATCTAAAAATGATTCCTGGTGTTAAAAGAGCAGCTTTAGTGGCTCCTTTCCCAACATCAATTAAAGGCAAATACGTAACTATATTAGATATCGGTGCGAATAACGAAAACTCACCAGAAGAATTAGTGCAATTCGCTTTAATGGGTAAGCTCTATGCTCAAAGCATCTACGGCATTGAACAACCAAAGACTTACTTATTAAGTAATGGTGCTGAAGAAGGCAAAGGTGCTCCAGAAGTTAAAGAAGCTTATAAGTTACTTAAAGAATCTAACTTTGAAGGATTCTCTGGAAACATTGAAGCAAGATACGCACTTAATGGTGACGCTGATGTTGTCGTCGCAGATGGCTTTACTGGTAACATCTTTCTTAAGTCCAGCGAAGGTATCGCTAAGATGATGTCTGGAATGATTAAGAAAGCCTTTAAGAGAAACTTATGGTCTAAGTTAGGCTATTTACATGTTAGAAA
Source organism: Caryophanales bacterium (assembly GCA_016290145.1). Classification (GTDB taxonomy): domain Bacteria; phylum Bacillota_I; class Bacilli_A; order RFN20; family CAG-826; genus RUG13091. Next base: position 40,264 of record JAEESX010000004.1, on the reverse strand, counting down.
AGGCATGAAAGAAATGGCTGACACAATGGACTATAAAAACACCGGTGGTGCGATGTTATTAGGTATCAATGGTAACGTAGTTAAAGCGCATGGCAGTAGCGATGCTAGAGCATTCTATCACGCTTTGCGTGTTGCTAAATTATTAGCGGAAAAAGACGTAGTAAACGCCATCAAGAAAGGAATAGAAAATGCGTAACATTAATGAACTATTAAAATCTATTAATGTTCAGCCAAAGGATGTGACTATTTATGAATTAGCATTAACACATTCTTCCTTTAATGCGGATGCTAATACAAAGCATAACGATAATGAACGTCTCGAATATATGGGAGACGCCGTTTTAGATTATGTTTCAGCGGATTTAATATTCAATGAATTCGGTGAAATGGAACCTGGAAATATGTCTAAACTAAGAAGTTTCTTAGTGAATACAAAATCGTTATCTAAATATGCGAGAAAAATCGAATTAGCAGATTTCATTAAAACTGGACATTCAATTAGCCAAAAGCAAGTTAATCAAAGCGATAAGATTTTAGAAGATTGCTTTGAAGCTTTAGTTGGCGCAATCTATATCGATCAAGGTATAGAATTCACATTTAATTTTATTAAAAACATCATTCGTGATGACTTATTGACCTTTGGTCAAGAAGACTTAACAGACTATAAGAGTATGCTTCAAGAAGAGATGCAAGCAGAGCATCGCGAGAGCGTGCATTATGTCGTTATAAGCATGTCCGGACCAGCGCATGACCGCGTATACACCGTGAACGCGATGTTTAACGAAATCGTTCTAGCTTCCGGTACAGGAAAAAGTAAAAAAAGCGCAGAACAAGATGCTGCGAAGAATGCATTAAAGAAAAGGAGTGTCTAATGGGATTACTATCATTTCTAAAAGAGAAGTTTAAAAAGAAAGATAAGACCACTGAACAATACTCCAAAGGTATGGAAAGGTCGAGAAAGAACTTTTCGTCTAAGTTAAAGAATCTTTCTGAAAGATATAAAACAGTCAACCAAGATTATTTTGATGAATTAGAACAAATCTTAATTGAGTCCGATGTTGGTATCAATTTTGCTTTAAATATCATCGAAGAAGTCCTTGATAGAAGTAGAGAAGAAGGCATTACCGATCCTCAAACTATCAATGAAATCCTTGTTGACCGTATGTTCGTTGGCTATGCCTCTAAAGGTGATATCCAAAACGAATTATCATTCACACCTGGTACGCCAACAGTATTGTTAGTAGTGGGCGTAAACGGCGTTGGTAAAACCACAACCATTGCTAAATTAGCCTATCGCTATATTAACCAAGGCAAGAAAGTTATGCTTGTTGCCGCGGATACATTTAGAGCGGGCGCGACTGAGCAATTAACAATTTGGGCAGAGCGTTTAAAGATTGAAATTGCCACAGGTAAACCTGAAGCCGATCCTGCATCCGTCGCATACGATGGTGTAAAACGCGCGAAAGAAGCGGGTTGCGACCTTGTAATTGTTGATACCGCTGGTAGGTTACAGACAAAAGTTAACCTTATGTCCGAGTTAGCGAAGATTAAACGCGTCATCGGTAAAGAAGTCGAGGGTGCTCCACAAGATACATTCTTAATTATCGATGCCACAACAGGACAAAACGGTGTTATCCAAGCCAAAGCGTTTGCAGAAGTTACAAATCTAACTGGTGTCGTTATCACAAAGATGGACGGAACCAGCAAAGGCGGCATTATCTTAGCGATTCGTGATGAACTCGGAGTTCCTGTCAGATTCATCGGTTTAGGTGAAAAAATGGAAGATTTGCAGGAATTTGATTTAGATAAATACCTCTATGGCTTATGTGTGGAGGAAGAATAGAATGGCAAATTTTGATGAAACAATTCGCTATGTCGATCTATTAAGCCTCTATGCAAATATGCTTAGCAAAACACAAAAAGAAGTCTTAGAAGATTACTTCTCATATAATTTATCGATTTCTGAAATTGCTGAAAACCGCAAAATCTCCAGAGCAGCGGTGGAAGACGCAATTAAAAAAGGAAAAAACAAATTAGAAGACATGGAAAATAAACTTGGTAGTTTAAAAGTACTACAACAAATTAGATCTGCAATTGAGAATACAGATAATCCAGAATTAGCTGCTCAATTACAAGAGATGGAAAGGATGATGAAACATGGCATTTGAGTCTTTAAGTGATAAACTCTCGAATATATTTAAAAAGATCCGTGGTCAAGCTCGTTTAACCGAGAAGAACATGGAAGACATGCTTAAAGAAATTCGCGTTGCTTTGTTAGAAGCAGACGTTAACTATAAAGTTGTCAAAGAATTCACAAATAATGTTCGTGAAAAAGCCATCGGCCAAGATGTTTTGGGCAAACTCAATCCTTCCCAAATGCTTGTTAAGATTGTTCACGATGAATTAATCGTTTTATTAGGTAGTGATGATAGTGAACTTCATTATCAAAATAATAGACCTACAATCATTATGATGGTTGGTCTTCAAGGTTCTGGTAAAACAACAAGTGCTGGTAAGTTAGCTTATTTAATGAAGAATAAGTTAAACAAAAAGGTCTTATTAGCCGCAGGCGACGTCTATCGTCCAGCTGCTATTGACCAATTAGCACAAATTGCTAAATCAATTGGTGTAGACCTCGTTAATCTTGGTACTGGTGTTTCTCCTGTAGAAATATCAAAACAAGCCCGTGATAAGGCATTTAACGAGCATTACGATGTTTTAATCATCGATACTGCTGGTCGTTTACAAATCGATGAACAATTAATGAAAGAGCTTAATGATATTAAGGATGCAGTGAATCCTGATGAAATCTTGCTCTTAATTGATGCTATGGCAGGTCAAGATGCCGTTAACGTTGCTGATTCATTCAATAAACAATTAACTTTAACTGGTGCAATTATGTCTAAGTTAGATGGCGATGCCCGTGGTGGTGCTGCCTTATCAATTAGACATATGACTGGTGTCCCAATCAAATTTAGTGGTATTGGTGAAAAAGTTACTGATTTAGATATCTTCCATCCAGATAGAATGGCGGACCGTATCTTAGGTATGGGTGACATAGTCACCTTAGCGGAAAAAGTCCAACAAGAAATGGATGAAAAAGAAGCGAGAAAAACCGCTAGCAAGATGATGTCTGGCAAATTCGATTTAAACGATATGTTAGATAATATGAAGAAAGTTCAAAAAATGGGTTCTTTAGGTGGCCTCATGAAATTAATTCCAGGCATGCCAAAGATTACACCTGAACAACAAGCTCTCGCAGAAAAAGAGATGAAGAACTTTGAAGTCGTTATTAACTCTATGACTCCATATGAAAGAAGTAACCCTGCTGTTTTCAAATATTCTAGAAAACAAAGAGTTGCTGAAGGATCTGGCAAAACAGTTGCGGATGTTAATCGTGTCTTAAAGAAATATGAACAAATGAAGGAAACCATGAAGCAAATGGAATCCTATAAAAAGAGCGGAAGATTACCTCCAGGTGGCCTTGGTGGCCTAGGGGGAATGGGCGGCTTCCCAATGTAAAAAAAGAAGAGGTTGTGGTTAACCTCTTTTTTTATTTGATAAATTTGTGTCCTTTTTCTATTGCATCAGTTTCCCATTTAGGGGTTTCGTTAGTTTCGAGTTCCTTGAGTAATTTGATTTCTTCTTTACTCAAGTTTCTCTTTTCTAATAGTTCAGGACGTAACTCTTTTGTGATCTTAAGAGCTTGTTTCTTTCTCCATTTGTTTATGGCGGTGTGATTCCCGCTATAAAGGATATCTGGAATCTTATCTCCGTTATAATCGAATGGTTCTGTGTATTGTGGATATTCTAATAAACCATCCTCGAATGATTCTTCCACAATGCTATCTTCACTGATTGCTCCATCAATCAAACGTATGATAGAATCAGCGATTGCCATAGCACCTATTTCTCCACCGGTTAGAATGTAATCACCGATTGAAATTTGTTCATCCACATATTTATTTACGCGTTCATCAATTCCTTCATAATGTCCACATAAAAGAATCAGGTTTTGCTGTGAATTCTGTAACTTATGCGCTAATTTCTGGTCATATTGCTGTCCTTTTGGGGATAACATAATGACTTTAGAATTGCTGTCTTTTACATCATTAATGCAGTCAATGATTGGTTGACACTTCATAATCAAACCAGCTCCGCCTCCGACTGGTGCGCTATCAACGCGACCATATTTATCTTTGGTGTAGTCACGGATGTTTACAACTGAAATTTCTACTAAGTTTTTAGCGATTGCGCGTTTAATAATTGAATTAGTTAGAAAGCCATCAAACATTTCTGGAAACAATGTGAGTATTGTTATTTTCATAGCATGCCCTCGATAACTTCTATATATATTTTCTTAGCATCAATATCAACTTTTTTGATGAATTGTTTCACGAATGGAACGAAGAAATCTTTACCATTTTGGCGTTTGACTCTTAATGTAATTTGAGCAGGGAATTCTTCAACTTTACTGACAATTCCGAGTTCATTTTTTGATTGATCAATAATAGAACAACCAACTAAATCTTCGTAAAAGTAATAACCTACTTCTAAATCTTTTCTATCTTTGATAGTGTGGATTTCAAAACCCTTAAATTCCTTCGCGGATTCTGGATTATCGATGCCACTTAACTTTACGAACACCAATTGTCCAGACATACGAAATGCTTCTACAGTCATCTCTAATCTTTCGTCTGTGGTTTCGTTATAAAGATATACTTTGTTTCCTTTTGCATATCTCTTTTTAGGACTATCGGTAGTGTTAAAAACCTTGAATGTTCCATCAAGTCCATATGAATCAATAATTTTACCAATCTTTAAATAGCTCATACTTTTACCAAAAAAGAGGACTAGTCCTCTTTTTCATCATCAAATGATTCAAATCTTAAGAAGATGCGACGGTCTTCACTTCTACCTGCGACAGAAATAATTTCTCTGAGGGAGTTGGCCACGACGCCATATCTACCGATAAGACGAGCGGTATCTTCTTTTTCCGCAGCAACGAGAATGTTAACGTCTTTTCCGTTTGAATCTTCATCAATTCTAATTAAAACGGATTTTGGTTCTTCGACTATTGGATCAATGAGAGTACGAATAATCTTCTCGTAATCCATAGGTTATTCTGCTTTCTTTGCTTTTGCGGTTGTTTTTTTAGCAGCTGGTTTTTTAGCAGCTTTTTCTTTCTTTTCTGCTTTAGCAGCTGGTTTTTTGCTTTCAGCATATTTGGCCATTAAGCCTTTTTTGCTGAAGACAGCTTTAACTGTGTCAGATGGGATAGCACCTAAGTTTAACCATTTGAGTGCTAATTCTTCATTGATGACTGCGCTTTCAATACCTTTGGCTGGATCGAGGTAGCCAATTTGTTCAACTGGTTTGCCATCTCTGGCTGTACGGGAATCGATAGCAACGATTCTGAAGAATGGGTCCTTATGACGACCAATTTTTGTTAATCTAATTTTGACAGACATAATAGTAACTCCTTTTTTACCATCTTATATTTTATTTATAAGATATATAGGTGTCAAGCAAAAATGCTTTACACATTATCTATTTCTTTTAATTCTATTAATTAAAGGATGAATGACTGGATAAATATATAGGTTTGCAGTCACTAAAACTACCGACATAACGATAGATAAAATAATGCCTACATTGTTTCCGGGCATTCCTTTAATATCAACATCGAACTTCTTAAATAGGAAATAGATTAAGAAACCTAATCCATAACCAATAGCAGTGGTTACACAGTTAATGATAAAGAATATAATTCTTTTTCTATTCTCTTCTTTAGATTTATAACTACCGAAGTTAGCGCATTTATATGTCATGAGCATATATAATCCAAAGCAAACAATGATAGTGATAATAAATGGAATTAATAAGATAGCGTTACTTGTTTTTGCATATAGTGGTGATAACAAACTGAATGCGATAACACCAATTGCAGGAATGATGAATGCAAGGAAAACCATAATATTTGTTTTAAGTGTTTCACCAAGCGCTTTGAAGAATCCATTTTTCTTTAGACCATAGACCACTAAGTTTTCATCTTTGCTATCTCTATAATCTGATTCATAAAGCATTGGACGTTCTTCACCAATTTCTAAATCGATAACTTCAATTTCTTCATCTTCTACGATTGGTTTTTCTTCTTTAACTACTTTAGGTTTTTGACTCAAAACAACAATAGTCAAAACATCCTTATATTTGTTGAGTTGGTTCATCAATTCGATGCTTGTTCCGTTAGCCTCGTCATTTAAGTCAACAAGTAAATAAGATGGCGAAATAGCGGCAATTTTGTCAAAAATCGCTGCAATTTTAAGGTTTTTATCATTTTCTGTATTAACTGGGAAGTTCTTTAATTCGAGTAATTGTTCTTGGACAAATTGAACTTTTTCTTTTTTATCTTTCTTGTCCACGACAAAGCAGAGGTCCACTTTAATGATGGAATTAACCGCAAGGAAAAATAATGTCTTTTCTTCATCTTCCGTTGGATAAATTTTGATGTTATCCACAAAGAACTCGCCCTTATCTAAAGCGATGTCTTTGAGTTTTAAAAATTTATAAATATAAAAAGATGAATAGTCGATATAGTTAATCTCACCCTTTTCATAAATAAATGAAACTTCTTTCTTAGGTGAGCTTTTTCCGAGAATTAATCCGCCTTTTAGTTCTATCATAGATAGCATTATAGCATGTAAATAAATAAAGTGATTGAAAATAAAATTGCAGGTTGTTAATATATTAAAGCATGTTTTTTGAACATGATACGGGTGCTCCGCTGTCAAACTTGAGAATGAACACCAAGAGAAATCGTTACAAGGAGGTCTACTAAATGAATAACAATTTAGTAAATGAAGTCACCGCCAGCCAAATCAGAAAAGATTTACCAGAATTCTCTTCTGGTGACGAGATTAAAGTTTCCGTTAGAATTATCGAAGGTAACAAATCCCGTATTCAAAACTTCCAAGGCGTCGTTATTTGCCGTCGTGGTGGTGGTGTGAGCGAAACCTTTACCGTTCGTAAGATGTCCAGTGGCATCGGTGTGGAAAGAACATTCCCAATCAATTCTCCTGTTATCGCCGGCATTACAGTTGTCCGTCGCGGTAAAGTCAGAAGAAACAAGATTACTTACATTCGTAAGCTTTCCGGTAAATCCGCTCGTATTAAAGAAATTCTTTAATCACAACACATTAAAAGAGCTCAAATTAATGAGCTCTTTTTTTGTACGCTACGCGGTTGCAACTATTGGCTAAAACTCATATAATGAGAAAGAAAAATAGGACAAAGCATGAAGAAAAAGTTTAAACTCGTCATTTGGCCAATCATTTACTTAGTGCTCATTATTAACGTGTGCATATCTTTTGCTTTGGTTTTCCGTTCCTATTATTTCCGTTCCATTTTCGTGTCTGGTTCTTCTATGGAACCAACACTTCATGGACAAGTTGGACAACGCGTTGACTACGGTATTATTGATGACCACAATAGTGCGATTAGCCGTATTAAACGTTTCCAGATTATTACAACTTATTATCCTTGGACTTCTGATTATGTTGGCGAATACGTTCCAGGCGGCGAAAATGTCCTTAATGAAAATGAAGCATCCTACAAGATTAAAAGAGTCTATGCTCTTCCTGGCGAATCTGTTAGATTTAGCGTTGACCCTGAAATGCTTGTAGAAGCTCAAAAGAAAAAGGCTGCTGGTGATGCTTGGGGTGCTGAAGCACAAGACTTTGCTCAAAGAGCACTTAAAGTGGAAATCCGTAAAGTCGGTTCTGAAGATTTTGTCGAACAAAAACTCAAATTTAAACGTCGTATCGATATCGCAAAGATTCCTGATTACGATGGTTTTCAATATGACTTATTAAAAGATGAATATTGGGTGATGGGTGATAACTATTCAGCATCTTCTGATTGCTATTCTAAAAATAAACCAATCTATAAAGATAATATCGTTGGTGTTTTAGTGGCTATTGAAGGTACATGTGTTATCGATGCTCATATCGATCCAGATTCCACAGTTGATGGCACAAAGATCTCTTATCAATGTAAGCAAAGAAAGAGACATTTCCCAAAATACTACTAGGAGATTTATATGAATAACATTCATTGGTTTCCTGGACATATGAATAAGGCTCTCCACGAAGTAGAAGAGAAAGTTAAGGTGATTGATGTCGTCATCGAACTTTTTGATGCACGCGCTCCAAAATCATCAATTAACGAGCACTTGGAGAAAGTCATTCAACACAAAAAGAAATTATATGTTTTCACAAAGGCTGATTTAGCGGATCCAAAACAAACTGCAAAATGGCAAAAACACTTCCGCACTGAAGATAGTGAAGTTCTTGTTGTTAATGTTAATGATAAGAATTCTTATAATTCCATTTCTAACGCTGTTATCCGTTTAGGCAAATCTAAATGGGCCAAGGAAATGGCGAGAGGTATGAAACCACAACCAATCAGAACCATGATTATTGGTATCCCTAATGTTGGCAAGTCATCCCTCATTAATTTATTAGCAAAAAGAAAAGCGGCAGGTGTCCAAAATAAGCCAGGTTATACACGTGGCGAACAATGGATTAAAGTTAATAAAGACTTCTTGCTTTTAGATACTCCAGGTATTTTACCAATGAGTTATGAAAACCAAGAAAAAGCCGCAAATCTTGCATTAGTGGGCTCAATTAGAGAAGATATTTTGCCAAATAATGAACTTGTGGCTATATTATTAAAGTTCTTAAAAGAGCATTATCCAAACGCTTTAAAAGAACGTTTTGGTATTGAAGAAATCACAGAACCAAAACCAATACTTGAAGAGATTGCAAATAAGCGTGGACTACTCGCTGGTAGTGGACGTTTAGATATATTAAAAGCTGAATCACTTTTATTAAAAGAATTTAAAGATGGTCTTTTAGGAAGGATATCTTTAGAGTGGCTCTAGACTACGAACAACAATATTATAGTAAGGATATTAAATTAATAGTCGGTTGTGACGAAGCCGGAAGAGGTTGCCTTTTAGGTGACGTTTTTGCGGGTGCGGTCATACTTCCTAAAGATTTTAAATGCGATCTTATTAATGACTCTAAACAAATGACTGAAAAGCAAAGAGAAGAAGCCTTTAATATTATTAAGGAAAACGCGATAGCCTATGGTGTAGGTAGATGCACCGCAGAAGAAATAGATAAAATAAATATTCTTAATGCTTCACGTCTTGCTATGGAACGTGCGATTGAGAATATGAATCATAAGTTTGACATGATTATCACTGACGCAGTGAAAATGAATAAATTTGATTGTCCAAGAGAAGCATTGATTCATGGTGACGCTTTAGCGTTATGCGTTGCGGCAGCATCAATTATCGCTAAAGTCAGTAGAGATCATTACTGCTTAGAATTAGATAAAGAGTATCCTGAATACCAAATCGCAAAGCATAAAGGTTATGGCACAAAGATACATCTAGAAGCCTTAGATAAATATGGTCCTAAAAAAGGACTTCATAGATTCACCTACGCTCCTATAAAAAAGAGATTAATAAAAGAAATAAAACTTTTCTGAGAAAATATTAAGAAATGCCCCCTATTACTTAAGTAGGAGGTATTTTTTATGAATTCTAGAGAAGCATTAATTGCCCTAGTCATTAAATACAAAGGAAAATGGGATGATGTCATGAACGCAGTTAGTTTAAGAGAACATCCCGAAGATGAATTTATCGCTAAAGCACAAAACTTGAAGTGCAAGACTGTGACATTGTTAGATGCTGAGTATCCACAGACATTACGATCAGTAGTGAAGCCACCTTTTGTATTGTTCTATTACGGAGACTTAAGCATCATCTGTGACTACTACAAAAACGTTTCAGTAGTGGGTTCAAGAGATTGTTCAGAATATGGAACAAGAATGACCACAGAGATAGCGGGTGATTTAGCGGAGAAAGGTTATGTTATTGTTTCGGGTATGGCAATAGGGATTGATTCTATTGCGCATACCGCAGCGATTGATAGAGGCGGCAAGACTGTCGCAATTTTAGGATGCGGAATTGATTATTGCTATCCAAAAAGAAATTTAAGTTTGTATGAAACTATAAAAGAAAAACACTTATTAATAAGTGAATATCCTGGAAATGATGAACCAAGTCCAGAAAATTTCCCGATTAGAAATCGAATAATCGCTGGTTTAAGTAAGACTTTAGTGGTCACAGAAGCGAAGTATAATTCGGGTTCTTTGACTACCGCTTTATTAGCATTAAATGGAAACGCGGACGTCATGTGCGTGCCATATCCAGCAGGTCAAAAATCGGAATGTAATCGTCTCATCAGCAATGGTGCGATACTCATTGAAAGTGCCGATGATGTGATAAAAGAGATGTCCGATTATTAGATAAAAAAATCTTAAATAAAGTTCTCTTTTATTTAATATAGGAAATCGATTTCAAAGCAGTTGACAAGTACTTCCGACATGTCCATAATTTAGAGCGGTAAAGGAGCGAATGAATGAAATTAGTTATCGTTGAATCTCCAGCCAAGTGTACGACAATTAAGCGTTACTTAGGTGATGACTACCGTGTCGAAGCCTCTCTAGGGCACATCCGTGACCTAGCCACAAAAGGCAAAGGTGGACTCGGTGTTGATGTCGATAACGGCTTCGCGCCTACGTATATTATTAATAAAGATAAAGAAGGTGTAGTGAGCAAATTAAGAGCAGCTGCACGTGATGCTGATGAAGTTATTTTGGCAACCGACCCTGATAGAGAAGGTGAATCCATTGCTTGGCACTTAGCGACAGTGCTTGGTTTAGATGTAAATAAGACCAAAAGATTAGAGTTCCATGAAATTACTAGAGACTCCATTACAGAAGCAATGAAGACTCCAAGAACCATTGACCTAAACCTCGTTGCATCTCAAGAAACTAGACGTATCTTAGATAGAATTATCGGATTTAAATTATCTACTCTTTTATATAAGAAAATTCACTCTCGTAGTGCGGGTCGTGTTCAATCCGCAACACTTAAATTAATCGCGGATCACGACTTAGAAATCGAAGCCTTTGTTCCTGAAGAATATTGGAATATTTTAAGCACTGCCAAGTTAACATATAAGGATTTCCCACTTACTTTAGTAAGTGTCAATGGTGAAGAAGTTAAGATTCATAACGAAGAGGAAGCGAACAAAATCCTCGCTCAAATCCCAGAAAACTTAACCATTAGTGAAATTAAAAAAGAGTTCAGAACTAAAGAGAGTAAAGAACCATTTACTACATCCACAATGCAACAAGAAGCATTTGCGAGATTGAAGTTCAAAACTGATAAAACACAAAGAGAAGCCCAAAAGTTATATGAAGGTATCGAAGTCGATGGCGAACACGTCGGTTTAATTACCTATATGCGTACTGACTCTACACGTTTAAGTGAAACATACGTGCAAAGAGCAACCGCTTATATCTTAGAAAACTTTGGTAAAGAATATTTGGGTCGCGTTAAAAAAGAAAAGAAAACCGAATTAATGCAAGATGCACACGAAGCTATTCGTCCAACATCTAACCATAGAACACCAGAGTCCATTAAGAAGTATTTAACAAACGATCAATATCGTCTTTATAAATTGATTTATAATCGTGCTTTAGCCAGCATGATGAAACCAAAGAAAGAAGAAGTGATGACCATTACATTAGAAGGCAATGGTTTGAAGTTCAAAGTTGAACTCGCACACACAGTCTTCAAAGGTTATGAAGTCGTTTATTATGATCCAGAAGAACCAAAAGATTACAGTGGCAACTTCCCAAATCTTGAAGTCGGCACAAGCGTTTTAGTGACCAGCAAGAGTGGTGAACAAAAATTCACACAAGCACCTGCAAAATATTCTGAAGCAAAGCTTGTTAAATTAATGGAAGATGTCGGTATTGGTAGACCATCTACCTACGCATCCACAATTAAGATTTTAAAAGATAGAAAGTATGTCGATGATGTCGGTGGCATCCTTACATCAACCGAACAAGGTAAGAAGACTGCTTATGTCTTAAACAAATATTTCCCAGAAATCATCAACGCGAAATATACCGCGAAGATGGAAGAACAATTAGATAACGTACAATCCGCAGTTGAATCACGTGTACAAGCTTTATCTAGTTTCTATAACACCTTCATTAAACAAATTGATAACGCTTACGTTATCATGTACAAGGATAGAGAAGAACCAACTGGTGACTTATGTCCAGTTTGTGGATCTCCACTTGTCTATAAAGAAGGCGCTAACGGACGCTTTATCGGATGTAGTAATTACCCATCCTGTAAGTATGTTCAAAAGGAAAAGAAAGAAGTCGTTTATACTGGTGAGACATGCCCAATCTGTGGTAAGCCACTTGTGGAACGTAAAGATAAGAAGGGTAAGAGATTCGTTGCCTGTTCTGGATTCCCAACCTGCCACTACGTCAAAGAAGAAAAAGTGGTGATTGATGAATCTCAATATATTAAGAAGTGCCCACAATGTGATGGACACCTCATTAAAAAGAGAGGCAAATATGGTTACTTCCTTGGATGTACCAACTATCCAACTTGTAACTACATGGAAAAAATGTATAAAAAGAAACGGAAATAATTTCCGTTTTTTCTTTTAATAAATTAAAATAACGTTATGAATAAACAAACGCATGATTTTTTGGACTATTTATTAAACGAAAGAAAATACTCTCAAAAGACAGTAGATAGTTATAAATTCGATATCGAAAAGTTCTTTGACTTTTTATTAAAAGAAGGAACATTAATGGATGAAGTGGACCAAATCACCATCCGTAATTTTTTGACTGACGAACTTAATGCTGGCATTTCAAAAAGGTCATGCAAAAGAAGATTGTCTTCTTTAAGACATTTCTATTACTACTTAGTGGACCATAAAATCGTTCAAGAAAATCCATTCTTGCTCGTTGATTCTCCAAAGACTGATAAGAAATATCCACACGCTTTATATAGAGACCAAATTCAAGAAATCTTAAATGAGAATGCAAAGAGAACTGATGAACTCGCACTTAGAGATCAGGCCATTTTATCTTTGCTTTATTACTGTGGTCTCCGTGCGAGTGAACTAGTGGATTTGACACTTCAAGATATTAACTTTAGAACCAGAATCGTGAGAGTCTTAGGTAAAGGAAACAAGGAACGTTTGGTCCCATTTACTGATGAATGTAGAGATATAGTGCAACGCTATATCAATGAGTCTAGACCAAAACTTTTGATGCAGAAAAATGTAACCACTTCATTGCTTTTCTTAAGCGACTATCCTCATAATCCAACAAAATTAAAAGAACCAAAAATGACTACTCGTGGACTCGAATATATCCTCGATGAAATAGAGAAGAAAACCGGTACTTTTGTTGGTTTACATCCACACTTGCTTAGACACAGCTTTGCAACCCATTTATTAGAAAACGGTGCAGATTTGCGGGTTATTCAAGAACTTTTGGGTCATTCATCCCTCAATACAACACAGGTCTATACCCACATATCCGCTGAAGCGATGAAACAAGCATACATAGACGCATTTCCTCGTGCACGAAAGAAGGACGAAAATAAATAATGCCTTGTCTTAGACAAAGGCTTTTGCTAATATATTAAACGCTGTGAATAAATCACAGACTACACACACTGCGGATTGAACTCCCGTTGTGCCTCGCTAAAGATTGCTTGAGGTGGTTGAGTTCCTAGAAACAGTGGAGGACAAAACATAAGGAGGCTCACAAAATGAGTGAAGAAGAAAAGAAAGTAGTCGCTCAAGAAGAAGCGGCACCTGCAGCTAATGAAATGGCAGCAGTCATGCATGATCCTGATGCACCAGTCATTACAATGAAAAAATTGTTAGAAGCTGGTTCCCATTTCGGTCATCAAACACGCAGATGGAACCCAAAGATGAAGAAATACATCTATGGTGCTCGTAATGGTGTTTACATTCTCGACTTACAACAAACAGTCGATCTAGTTAGCGTTGCTTACAAGGCAATGAAAGAAATCGTTGATAATGGTGGTAAAGTCTTATTTGTCGGTACAAAGAGACAATGCCAAGAAGCAGTCCAAGCTGAAGCATTACGTTCTGGCTCCTTCTACATCAACAACCGTTGGTTAGGTGGTACATTAACAAACTTCAAAACCATCCAATCCAGAATCAGATTCTTGAAAGAACTCGAAAGAAGAGAAGAAGAAGGCGAATTAGACCTCTTACCAAAACAAGAAGCTGCTCAACTTAGAAAAGAAAAAGAAAAATTATCCAAGAACCTCGAAGGTATCAAGGAAATGAGAAAAGTTCCAAACGCGTTATTCGTCGTTGACCCACGCGTTGAACACAATGCTGTTGCCGAAGCTCGTAAATTAAATATCCCAGTGTTCGGTATCATTGACACAAACAGCGATCCAGATGTCGTTGACTATGTCATTCCAGCAAACGATGATGCAATTCGTTCCGTTAGCTTAATCTTAGCGGTTATCGCTGATGCTATCGTCGAATCCAAGGGTGGTTTACCAGTCGTCGCATACGTTAAAGATGAAGGCGAATCCATCACCATGAAAGATGTCATTCATCAAACAGAAAAAGAAAACGCTGAAAAATTAGCAAGAATCAGAGCTGAAAGACAAGCCCGTCAAGAAGCTTGGGAAAAAGAACAAGCGGAACGTGAAGCTGCTAGAAACGCCGCTAATGGTGAAGAAGGCAAAAAACCTGCCAGAAAACCAGCCCCAAGAAAGAAAGCAGAACCAAAAGCAGAAGCCCCAAAAGCAGAAGCTGAAGGAGAAAACAAATAATGGCTGAAAGTTTAATTGATTTAATCAAAGTTTTACGTGATAGAACCGGTGCCGGTTTAATGGATTGCAAAGGCGCATTATTAGCCAATGATTGCGATTTAGATAAAGCCACAGACTGGTTAAGAGAAAAAGGCTTAGCAAAAGCCGCAAAGAAAGCAGACCGTATTGCTGCTGAAGGTTTAGCAATTACAAAGGTTTGTGAAAAATGTGGTTCCGTTATCGTTATCGAAGTTAACTGTGAAACAGACTTCGTTGCGAAAGGTGACGCATTCCGTGCTTTAGTGGAAGGCTGTGCTGAATTAATTCTTAAGAACAGACCAGCAAACTTAGAAGCTGCTAAAGAATTAACAAAAGACTTATTCACCGATGCCACCGTTAAGATGGGTGAAAAATTCGATCTTCGTAGATTCGAAATCCTCGATGGTGAAAAATATGCATACGTTGCAAACTACATCCATATGGGTGGTAAGATTGCCGTTGCCGTCGCTCTTGATAAAGAAGATGCCGAACTCGGTAAGGGTTTAGCAATGCACATCGCTGCTAACAACCCACAATATTTATCATTGAATGATGTTGCTGCTGGTGATGTTGAACACGAAAAACAAGTTCAATTAGAAGCCGCAAAGAACGATCCAAAACTCGCTGGCAAACCAGCCGAAATGTTAGCAAAGATCATCGATGCAAAAGTGACAAAATACTATTCCGAAATGGTCTTAGGTAGCCAAGCATTCTTAATGGATGATAGCAAAACAGTCGCTCAAGTCCTTAAAGAAAAAGGCGTTAACGTTTTAAAATTTGTCCGTTACCAAGTTGGTGAAGGTATTGAAAAACGTCAAGACGATTTCGCTAGTGAAGTCATGTCTCAAATGAAATAATTCTAAGAAACACCGTTTTGGTGTTTCTTTTTTTCAAAAAAGTTTAGGAGGCCTCATATGTACAAAAGAGTGTTATTAAAACTTAGTGGTGAAGCATTAAAAGATGAATCCGCGATGCAAATTCTTAACGTCGATTGCGTGAAAAGAATGGCTAGTATGATGAAGGAACTACACGACAAAGGTGTAGAAATTGCCGTCGTTATTGGCGCGGGAAATATCTGGCGTGGTAAATTAGCCGATGACATCGGAATTGAACGCGCACCAGCCGATTATATGGGTATGCTTGGCACTGTTATTAACGCAGTGGCTATGTCCAGTGCATTAAAAGAAATCGGGGTCCGCTCCGTAGTCTTCTCTGCGCTTCCTGAAATTGATACAGTCACAACTACCTACACACCAGAAAAAGCTATGGATGCCATGGCACATGGTTATATTGTCTTCTTAGCGGGTGGTACTGGTAGACCATTCTTTACTACCGATACTGCGGCAACCTTAAGAGCGTTAGAAACCAAGTGTGAAGCTATCTTCATGGGCAAGAATGGTGTAGAAGGTGTCTATGACAAAGACCCAACAAAATATCCTGATGCAAAGTTCTTCTCAAACATCACTTTCCAAGAAATTATTGATAAGAAACTTCAAATTATGGACCTTTCTGCTGTAGAATTAATTAAAGAACAAGATGTTGAAGTGAGAATCTTCTCAATGTCTGACCCACAAAATTTCATCAAAGTGGCCATGGGTGAAACCCTCGGTACCACAGTTAAAAAAGGAGAATAATTTTATGGATGAAATCGCATTAGAAGCACAAGGTAGAATGAACAAAACTATCGATGCATTACGTAGTAACTTATCCACTTTAAGAACTGGTCGTGCATCACCTGCAATTGTCGCTGGTGTCGAGATTGACTACTATGGTTCAATGACTCCAATTAGCCAAATCTCTTCCATTACAATTCCTGAACCAAGACAATTACTTATTAAGCCTTATGATAAGAATGATGTGAAACCAATCGTTTCCGCGATTAACGCCTCAAATCTCGGCTTAAATCCAATTAACGAAGGTACAGTTGTTCGTTTAATTATCCCTGCCTTAACACAAGACAGACGTATTGAAATTACAAAACAAGCCAAGAAATATGGCGAAGAAGCCAAAGTGGCAATTAGAAATATCCGTCGCGATTACATGGATCTTGTTAAAGAAGATGATAGTATGAGCGAAGATTACCAAAAGAGAGTGACCGATGATATCCAAAAGGTCACCGATGAAGCTATTAAGAATATCGACAACGTCGTGAGTGAAAAAGAAAAAGAAATCATGACAATTTAAGGGGAGGATGCTTATGGCTGGAAAAGTTTATCACGTGTCCAAGCGTGCTTCTGATGGCAAATGGCAAGTTTTCATCAGAGGTAGCGACAAAGTAATCAAACTCTTCAACACAAAAGTTGAAGCCGAAGAGTACTGCACACAGATGGCTAAAAACCAAGGCGCTACATTGATGGTTCATAACTCAAAAGGCGCCAACAAAGGTAAAGCTGGTTCTGCTAAAGTCACAAAAGGCAAATAATAATTATTTGTAGATTAAGACCGTTGTTTATTAGCAATGGTCTTTTTTTATTTCTATTATATTTTTAATACATCGTTTTTATTGTATAATAACCGAGAGTATTATTATGGATAATCAAAACGAATTAAAACATATTGCCTTCATTATGGATGGCAATGGCCGTTGGGCGAAAAAAAGACACCTTCCAAGACACCTCGGACATAAAGAGGGTTGTGAAAGAGTGACTGATATTTATGAAGAGTGCTACGCGATCGGTGTAAAGGCAATGTCTTTATATGCTTTTTCTACGGAAAACTGGAATCGTCCAAAAGCGGAGATTAACCATTTATTCTCTTATTTAGAAATCTTCTTTAAAAAAGAAATTAACCGCATGCTTAAAGATGGATGCCGTATTATCGCTTCTGGTGATTTAAGTAAACTTCCCGAAAAAACACAAAAAGTTGTTAAGGATGCGATTGAAAGAACTAAAGATGGTAAGAACTTCACATTTAACATCTGTTTAAACTATGGTGGCAAAGCGGAAATCGTGAGAGCCGCAAAGTTATTCGCGGAAGATGTTAAAAGTGGCAAAAGAGATATCGACTCTTTAGACGTTAATAACTTTGAAGATTACTTATATACAAAAGATTTACCACCTGTCGACTTACTTATTAGAACAAGTGGTGAACAAAGATTATCTAACTATATGCCATGGCAACTTGCATATGCGGAATTTATATTCACACCAACAGCCTGGCCAGATTTTACAAAAGAAGAATTACATAAATGTATAGATGAATTTAATAACAGAAATAGAAGATTCGGAGGTATTAAAGAATGAGCAATCATAATCCAGAACTCCAACCTAATCAATTAAGTGAAGAAACTAAAGTCAGTATGAGAACTCGTATCATATCCGCGGTTATCGGACTTGTGGTATGCGTTCCATTAGTGGTTTTAGGTGACTTTTTCTTTTTCGCTTTTATCACATTTGCCCTTATCGTAGGCACATATGAAATCATTCACTGTGCGAAAAAGAAATACAACATCGCTTTATACATTGTCGCTTGGATCTTGGCAATCCTTATGACCTATTGGCCAATCATTAGAAATATTCCTAACTTTGTAACTGGCCAAGCCACATTTAACTGGCATATGTATACGATGTTTGATGAATTATACATCTCCATCTTAATACTTGTATTAAGTGTATTCGGTTTATTCGTCATGGTTATCATAGATAAAGGTTTCACTGTGAGAGACGCTTGTTTCATTTTCACAATGATGCTTATTATCACTGTTGGTTTCCAAAGCGCACTTATCGTGAGATATTATCCATCTCTCATTTACCATAAGGTCTTCCCTGAAGCCACAACGCAGTTTATGAATACGTATGACAACTTAGAATCATGCTTGTTATTGGTCTATGTCTTAATTGGTACATTTATGACTGATACAGGTGCCTACTTCGTGGGTGTCTTCTTTGGCAAACACAAGATGGCTCCACGTATCTCTCCTAAGAAGACTTGGGAAGGATTTGTCGGTGGTGTGGTTATTTCACTTCTTAGCTCATTTGCTTTTGGTTTTATCTTCTCGATGACAGGCCATCCATTAGTGTATGGCTGCTTAGACAAAGATCACTGGTATTTAATCTTGGTCTTATCCGCGATTATTCCTATTTCTAGCGTTTTAGGTGACTTCGTCTTCTCCGCGGCGAAACGTCACTTTGAAATTAAAGACTTCGGAAATATTATTCCAGGCCACGGTGGTGTCTTAGATAGACTTGATAGCGCTATCTTCTCATTATTAACTACCGCCGCATTTATCTCTTTATTTGAATACTGGAGTGAATTTGTAACTCACTAATTTTATGAGAAAGATTTGTTTACTTGGAGCTTCTGGTTCGATTGGCACTCAAACACTTGATGTCATGAGAAAGAATCCCACTGATTTTACATTAGTGGCGTTTTCAGTCGGCTCTAAGACAAGAAAAATTGCTCATATTATAAATATGTATCCTGATGTCAAAGCGATTTGCATTAAGGATAAAAACAAAGTTAATTACTACCAAAGTAAATATCCAAACATCTCCGT
The DNA here is from genome assembly GCA_016290145.1 of Caryophanales bacterium. Taxonomy (GTDB): domain Bacteria; phylum Bacillota_I; class Bacilli_A; order RFN20; family CAG-826; genus RUG13091. The sequence continues at coordinate 20,972 of JAEESX010000004.1, read as the reverse complement.
TTATAGTGGTGATGAAGGATTATTAAAACTCATCGATACTGACGCTGATATGGTCGTTAATGCTTTAGTGGGTTTTGTTGGATTAAAACCAACTCTCTATGCATTAGAAAAAGATAAAATTGTCTGCCTCGCAAATAAGGAAGCTTTAGTTGTGGGTGGTGAACTTGTTAATGACCTCCTAAAAAAGGGACATGGCAAGTTATATCCTATCGATAGTGAACATTCCGCGATTAAGAAATGCTTAATGGTGGATGATCATAACATATCTAAGATTATGCTTACAGCTTCTGGTGGTGCGTTTAGAAAACTTAATCGTGACCAACTTAAAGACGTCAAAGCGGAAGATGCCTTAAAGCATCCAACTTGGAAGATGGGTAATAAAATTACCATCGACTGCGCAACAATGATTAATAAAGCTTTTGAAGTTATCGAAGCGCATTATTTATTTGGATGCCCATATAGTCAAATTGGTATTAAGTTACACGATGAGAGTATGATTCATTCTTATATCGTTTATAAGGATGGCTCTATGAGATTAGATATCTCTAAACCAGATATGAGAAATCCAATCAAGTTAGCTTTATATGAATTTGTCACTGATTTCAAAACAGTGAAAGCTAACTCTTTAGAACAATTTAAAGACTTACATTTCCATGACTTTGATAGCAAGAGATATCCAATCGTAAAACTTGCTAAATACGTCATTGAAGATAAAGGAACTTATGGTGCAGTATTTAATGCATCTAACGAAGTTGCGGTGAACGCTTTCTTAAAGGATCAAATTCCTTTCTTAGCGATTGAAGATATCGTGAATAAGTTAATGAAAGAACACGAGAATATAATTCACCCAACATATGAACAAATCGCAGAAATCGACGCAAAAACACGTCAAAATGCGAACGAATTAGTAAAGAAATGGAGGAAGAAGTAATGCCACAAGTATTAAGCACAATACTTTACGTTTTATTATTTATCCTCTGTTTATCAATCCTAATTATGATTCACGAATTAGGACACTTTACCGCTGCTAAAATATTCAAAGTTTATGTCATGGAATATTCCATTGGCTTTGGTCCAGCGTTGATCCACAAGAAAAGAAAAACTGGCGAAACCTATTTCTCACTTAGAGTTATTCCTTTCGGCGGATATGTCTCTATGTATGGAGAAGGTGTGGAACTTCCAGAAGGACAAGTCATTGAAGAAAGCCGTTCCTTAGAAAAAGCTAAGGCATGGAAACGTGCAATCATCTTAGCGGCTGGTGTTACTATGAACGCTGTCTTAGCGCTCAACCTTTTCTTCATCTATAACGTCGCTTGCTCTAATAAGCAACTCTATCTCCGCAACATGACTATCGCTGAAGGTAGTAAAGCGGAAGCGGCTGGATTAGTCACTAAAGATGTTATCGCTATCGATACTGAAATCGATGAAAACACCGAAGAGTGGTATGTCAAAGAAAACACAACTTATTATCTTTTAGATAACGCTGCCACTATTAAATATACTGATTCAACAACTGAAACAGTTTATGCATTTATTGATACAAAAGATATTAAGAACTTTACTGATATCCAAATAAATCGCTTTATCGTTTTATTCTCCACAAAAGAAGCGACTGCGGACAATAAACTTAAAGTGGATTTTGGTAAGCAAGTTCCATATAACGCAACATTCGTTTCAGTAACCATCGACTTTAAGACAGTTACTAAATGGGATGACAAGGGAGAGAAAGGCGTGGAGTTTGCTTCTCACCCAATTGAGATTATGAATAGTGAAGGTGCACTAGAAGACTTTGGCTATAGTTTGTATCTACAAGTCAATAAACCTCTTCCATTCTTTAAAGCCATTGGACAATCCTTCGTGGACTTTGGAGAATCTTCACTATTAATCTTTAGAGCCCTTGGCACATTATTCACTAAGGATACTTGGAATTCCTTAGGCGGCATTATCGCAATCGGATTCCAATCCACAAGTGTTCTTCAAAACTTCGGTATTGGGAAGTACATCTATTTGTGGGGTGCTTTATCCGTTAACTTAGCAATAATTAATCTTCTTCCATTCCCTGGTTTAGATGGATATCAACTCGTAGTTTTAGCGATAGAATCTATCACAAAGAAGAAAATTCCAAACAAAGTCAAAACAATTGTTTCAATTGTTGGACTTGGACTCCTATTCACCTTTATGATTGTATTAGTAGTAAAGGATATTATTACTTACCTATTCTAATTATGACCGACAAAATGATCCGCTTTTTAAATAGTATCCACGTCAGCAATGTCGATGATTTTGACATGGATTTTGAAATGGTCGGATATAACCGTTTTGATAAGAAAAGATTAGATATGGTGATCGTTAAGCAAACACCATGGAAGTATTCATTGTTAAGAGAATTCCAAGATTGCTTACAAAACATTGAATATAAATACTTATTACGTTTCTCTTACTTAGTAAGACCAAACTTCAGAGATGTCGAAACTCTCTTTGAAGATTGGTATCAAACTTTATATCGCTTACCACATAACCTTGAAGTAACAGGTTCTGATGATGGCTATATGAAGATTGAATATCAAGATGAAGCGGAACAAGAACAATATAAATTACAAATCGAAGATTTCCGTGCGTTTTTAGACTTCATTAACTACGATTTTGTGATTACTGAAACAGTTAAACCAAAAGAAGATGAAATCACTATTAGTGACCGCAAAATGAAGAAACTCGTTAAAGAGGCTGATGTTGCTGCGGAAGAAACTATCTCGACAGTGGATGAAGTAGAAGCTAACGACGCAAGTGTTGCTGAAGAACTCATTGAAAGAGATAGAGAAGAATTAGTTAAAAATGCTGGTGATGCTTTCTTAGAACAAGCAAAGCGTAACTACGAAGCTATGCAAGCCGAAAGAAAGAGAGCCAGATTAAATAAACGTGGTAACTATCAACCTATCGATAACATCGATTCCATTAATGGCAATTCTGGAAGCGTTGACTTCAACGGAAAGATTTTCTCTATCGAGATTAAAGAATTCGGTGGAAGAAAAAGACTTAATGTTGGTGTCGGTGATGAGGCTGGCGGTGCCATCTACGTTAACATGTATGAAAACAGCCAAGTCAACGATGAAGTCATTAAGAACTTAGTGAGAAACACAAATGTCCGTATTAGAGGTGTTGCTCATATCGATGACTACACAAAGACATTACAAGTTAAAGGACACTATATTGATATCCTTCCTCCTGATGAAGTTAAACCAGAAGAAAGAGAAGAACACCGTGTTGAATTACACCTTCATAGCACAATGTCATCTATGGATGGTGTGGGCACAATGGAAGATTATTGTAACTACGCAAAAGCATTAGGTCATACCGCATTAGCGATTACTGACCACGCTGTTGTTCAAGGCTATCCAGATGCTCAAGCAGCCGCCAAAAAGACTGGTATTAAGGTTTTATATGGCTGCGAGTTCTACATGGTCGAAGATGAGTTAAATGCTATCAAAAACCCTGTAAATACCAAGCTAAGTAATGCAAAATACGTTGTTCTCGACTTAGAAACAACCGGTTTAAGTTGCCGTTATGACAAGATTATCGAGTTCGGTGCAGTCCGTATTGAAAACGGTATAGAAACCGGTAGATTAGATTTACTTATAAATCCAGGTAGACCAATTCCTAAAAAGATTGCTACCCTCACACATATTGATGATGCGATGGTGAAGAATAAACCAACCATCAATGAAGCCTTTGATAAAATCCTAGAATTTATGGGTGACGCAATTTTAGTCACACATAACGCAGACTTCGACTTTTCGTTCTTACAAGAAGAATTAAAGAACTGTGGTAGACCATTATTAACTAACCCAGTTATCGATACATTAGCCTTAGCGTGGTACCTCTTCCCTAAACAAAGAGCCCATAACTTAGGTGCTTTATGTCGTAACTTCGATGTTGATTATGATCCAGAAGTAGCCCACCGTGCTGACTACGATGCTGCTGTTTTAAACGAAGCCTGGCAACCAATGATCGTTCTTCTTAATAAAGAAATTCCTGGTATTACCCATGCCGGTTTAGCGGATTTAAAAGTCACACAAGAGCACTTAACTAACTTTAGACCTGTCCATGTTACTGCTTTAGCAAAAGACAAAGCAGGTTTAAAACAATTATTTAAATTAGTTTCCCTATCTCACGTTGAATACCTTGCTGGTGTTCCAAAAGTTCCAAGACGTGAATTAAATAATTTAAGAGATCACTTATTAATTGGTTCAGCATGTTTCAATGGTGAAGTATTTGATACTGCCTCCACAAGAAATGAAGAAACACTTAAAGAAGTGATGAAGTTCTATGACTATATTGAAATCCAACCATTAGAAAACTACTCATGGTTAGTCAATATGGGTGAAAGAGATGCGGAAGATATTGAAAAATACGTAAAAGATATTGTTAAAGCCGCGGATGATATCGGCAAAATGGTTGTCGCTACAGGTGACTGCCACTATGTGAAGAAGAGCGATAAGAGATATCGTGATGTCTATATTTCTGCGAAAGGTTTAGGTGGTGTATCTCACCCACTTAATCCATATAAACGTAGCCGTATTCCTCAATTTGAGAATCCAGATCAACACTTTAGAAGCACAGATGAAATGCTTGAATGCATGAAATTCTTAGGCGAAGAAAAAGCTTATGAAATAACTGTCACTAACACTAATAAGATTGCGGACCAAATTGAATCATTAAGACCAGTTCCTAATGATAAACTTTACACACCTCATATCGAAGGATGTGAACAAGAGTTAACCGATATGGTATTTGAGAAAGCCCATAGAATTTATGGCGACCCATTACCAGAACTTATCCAAAAGAGATTAGAGACTGAATTAAACGGTATTATCTCTAATGGTTATTCTGTTATTTATTACATTGCTCACAAGATTATTAAGAAGGCACATGAAGATGGATTTATCGTTGGTTCCCGTGGATCTGTCGGTTCATCTTTAGTTGCGACAATGGCAAATATTACGGAAGTTAATCCTCTTCCTCCACATTATATTTGCACACACTGTCACCATTTAGAGTGGGTTAACGAAACTGACCCAGATATTAGAAGTGGTGATGATCTTCCTGATAAGAAATGTCCAATCTGTGGTGAAGAGATGATTCATGATGGACAAAATATTCCATTCCAAACATTCTTAGGATTTAACGCAGAAAAGACTCCTGATATTGACCTTAACTTTCCACCAGACTACCAAGCTCAAGCACATGCTTATACAAAAGTCTTATTAGGTGAGAATAACGTCTTTAGAGCGGGAACCATATCCGGTGTTGAAGAAAAGACCGCATTTGGTTTTGCTCGTGGTTATATTGAACGTTTAGGTATGAACCCAGATGAATACCCACGTCCAAAGATTGCCTATTTAGCATCTGGATGTGTCGGCGTCAAACGTACAACTGGTCAACACCCAGGTGGTATCGTTGTTGTTCCTGATGAATTTGAAGTTTATGATTTCACCCCAGTTCAATATCCTGCTGATGATATCGATGCTGCATGGAAAACAACACACTTCGATTTCCATTCTATTCACGATACAATTCTTAAACTTGACCTTTTAGGTCACGTTGACCCAATGGCGTTAAAGATGATGAGTCAACTTTCAGGTGTTGATATTCATGATATTCCAATGAACGATCCTGCTGTTTTAAGCTTGTTCAATTCTTCAAAAGCATTGAATATGAAGCATGACTATTTAGCGAATAAAACAGGCGCGATGGGTATTCCAGAATTCGGTACTGAAAACTCACGTCGTATTTTGGAAATGACATTACCAAATAAGTTCTCAGATTTAGTTATTATTTCTGGTCTATCACATGGTACTGACGTCTGGGCAGGTAACGCTGAAAAACTCATTCAAGAAGGCAAAGCAACCTTAAGAGAAGTTATCGGATGTCGTGACGATATTATGACTTTCTTAATTGGTAAAGGTTTACCTCCAAACATTTCCTTCGCCATCATGGAAGATGTTAGAAAAGGTAGAGGATTAAAGCCTGAATATGTGGAAATTATGAAGGCTCACAAGATTCCACAATGGTATTTAGATTCCTGTAATTTAATTAAGTACATGTTCCCTAAAGGACACGCTGTTGCTTATGTTACTCAAGCAGTCCGTGTGGGTTATTATAAGATTTACTATCCATTAGAATTCTACGCCACATTCTTCAGTGTTAGATGTGACCATTATGATATTCAAGCAATGATTAAAGGCGAACAAGCCATTATCGATAAACTTGATGAACTTAAACTCAAGTCTCGTAGTAAGACAGAGAAGTTATCACCGAAAGAAAATGACTTAATTAAAACTTTGTCTATGGCTTTAGAAATGGTGCAACGTGGATATAAGTTCGAGAACATCTCTATTGAAAAGAGTGATTCTGTGAACTTCATCGTTGATAAAGAAAATAAAGCTTTGATTCCACCGTTTATTACTATTGATGGTTTAGGCGCAAACAACGCTCAAACAGTCGTGGAAGCAAGAAAAGATGGAGTGTTCCATTCCAAGGAAGAATTATTACGTCGTACTAAGTTATCTTCTACAAATGTCGAAGATCTTACAAAAATGGGCGTTCTCGATGACCTCGATGAATCCGACCAATTAACCCTTTTCTAAAAGAAAGGGAAATCGGGAAGTAGCGCAGTTTGGTAGCGCGCTTGCTTCGGGAGCAAGAAGTCATGGGTTCAAATCCCATCTTTCCGACCACTTACAAATTATGAATTGATGCTTTGCGTCAATTCTTTTTATTTTTATGTAGTGGTTATATAATAATTTTGTTATGGAAGAATCAAAACTTATTAATACTAAAACTAAAACAATACTCGCAGTCCTTATTATCTATTTCTTATGCTTTGGATTTAGAGCATTAGAGTATTTCCTTATTCGAACAGATCAAACATTCTTTGGTGAAGCATTTATTCACAAACTAATCGGAATTGGCATCCTTATTGGCTGTGTATTTTTATTCCGCTATAAGTTTAAAGATATTGGATTAAAAACTGGTAAGGCATTCCTTGATATCTTAAAAGGATTAGCGTTTGGCATCGGAGTATTCATTCTCGCCTATGGTGTAGAAGTCATTATCTTAGCAGCTTCTAACAATTTTAATGGTTTAGCATTATATGTTTCTGCTTATTCAGTAAATGGCAACTTCGGCAATAGAACTGACTTTATCTTTTTCTTAATCTGCATCATCGGTAACGTTATAAACGTTCTTATGGAAGAAGGTGTCTTTAGAGGACTATTCCAAAAGATGCTTTCCGATAAATATAAATGGGTAGTGGCTGCGCTTATTTCCTCAGCGTTATTTGGTGTTTGGCATATCATGTCACCAATAAGAAGCTTCGCTGATGGAAATATGACTATAGGTGGATTTATTGGACAAACTTGTATGCTAGTCGGAACTTCTGCTTTAGTGGGATTCAAATTTGCTACGATGGGTAAACTAACTGGAAACCTATATATGGCAATGGGTGACCATTTTGTGAATAACACAATTGTGAATATCCTTCACGTTTTAGATAAAGAAGAAGCTGATCATTTAATGACTATTCGAATCACAATTGCACAATCTGTATCCTTTACCGCAGTTCTTATTTGGTTCCTAATTGTTTATTTCAAGAATAAAAAACAACAAAACCAAGTAGTGGAAGAACAACAATAGATGATAATCTTAAGATTATCATTTTTTATTATTTTCTAGTTCATATAACAGTTAAATATTTTATAAAAATATGAAATGGTATATACTTTGTGTCGTATGAGCGAAGCCGTATTAGAAAAAGAGAATATTACTAGAAAACCTGGTGCATTCGAGAAACGTATCCACGAAATAGATTTTATTCGTGGATTTCTTATTGGTTTAGTCGTTATTGACCACATCTTTTGTTTCTTAATGATCTTCAGTGGTGGATGGAAAGGCTGTGAAGGTTTACATCGTGTTTGTTCTTTTTATTGGAACCATGATGCTCGTGGCATCGTGAGATTCTTTGCTCTTGCTGGCTTCTGCTTAGTCTCAGGTGCGTCTACAGCATTCTCTAAGAACAACTGGATTAGAGCAGGTCAAATGCTTGCATTTGCCGCAATCCTTACAATTGGTTCAACAGTTGCAGATGCATTATTATCTAAACCTCTTAATTTATCCACATTAAGAATCGATTTTAATGTCATCGCTGTATTAGCGTGGTCGACATTGTTTTATTGTTTCTTCCAGAAGGGTGGATGGAAAACAGTATTAATTGGAACACTAGTGATGTTCTTCTTAAGCTGGTTTAGTTATCAACACTTCCTTGAATATGTGGATAGAGAAAATATTTTCGTTCACTGTGCTCCTCTTGTGAGACCAACTGGAAACGCTGACTGGTTGCCAATCTTCCCATTCATATTCTTCTTCTTTGCTGGTGCATTATTTGCTTCAGTCTTCTATTTACCAGGAAAGAAGTCATTAGTGAAAAACCGCTACAATTGGGAAAGACCTTTATGCTTTATGGGTCGCCATTCCCTTATCATCTATATTTCACACATCGTTGTGATTATCGGTATTTTATCGTTATTAAACGTATTTTTAGGTAAATAATTATGCAAAATCCAACTATTTATGAAAAATTACACGAAGCTGTTTTGGATTATCCTCACGGCTTAGCCATTTATTATCAAGGTAAAAGAATCCGCTTTAAAAAGCTCGGCAAATTAGTTGACCGTACAGCGGATATTTTAACCAATCGCTTAAATGTTAAAAAAGGTGATGTCTTATTAATCGCCCAACCAAACATTCCTGAAGTTTTAATTTTGTTCTATGCCGCGAATAAGATTGGTGCGATTTGTAACTTCGTCCATCCATTCACTCCATTTAACCAAATTAAATCCATTATCAATCAAACAAATACCAAATACGCTTTCTTGTTTGAACAACGTGTCGCTAAGGAAGTTGAAAGATATAGAGAAATTTCCGATATGGTCATTGTGACTCGTATTGAAGATTTCTTACCTTTAGGTAAAAAGTTTATCTATCACAACTTTATGAATAGAGCTATTAGAAAGAAACTCGGTAAATGGAGAGGTTCTTTCAAAGGCTTCAAATATTTAAAAGATTTAAAACCAACTGGTCATATTCCTGAAACAGTTACTGGTAAAGCTAGTGAAACTTCTATCCTCTTACATAGTGGTTCTACAACCGGTGATCCAAAGACCATTTGTTTATCTGATAACAACATTAACTGTGTCGCGGAACACGCTTGCGAATTCTTATCTTTAACACCAGAACAAGTTCGTGGTGGAGGTATGCTTGCTGTATTACCATCATTCCATGGATTCGGTTTAGGCATCACAATGCACGCTCCATTAATTACTAGATTCTCATGTATCTTAGTGCCTAAATTCTCCGCAAAAGAGACAGCAAAGATTATGAAGAAGACTAAAGTTACATGCATTACTGGTGTCCCAACAATGTATGAAAGCTTATTAAAATGTCCAGAATTCACCCATAATAGAGGACTTAAAAACTTACACGTTGTTTTCTGCGGTGGTGATTCATTAAATAGCAACCTCCAAAAAGAATGGAATGAAGTTATGAAAAACAACGGCTCTCATTGCCAATTATTTGAAGGATATGGTTTGACAGAAGCAGTTTGCGTCAACATTGTTAATACATATGATCACAACAGAGAAGGGAGTATCGGCTATCCAATGTCCGGTGCGGAATTTAGAATCGTCGATGAAAATGGTAAAGAATTACCACGTGGTGAGATTGGTGAAATCATTCTTAAGAGTCCTGCTATTATGAATGGCTACTATAACGATGAAAAAGCCACCAAAGAAGCAGTCAAAGATGGCTGGCTATATACTGGTGACTTAGGATATATGGATGAAGATAACTTTGTTTTCTTCAAGCAAAGAAAAAAGAGAGTTGTCAAAGTCTCAGGTGTTGGTGTTTTCCCAACCGAAATTGAAAGACTTGTGGAAAGCGTTCCAGGTGTTGAAGCTTGCTGTGCAATCGAAATCCCAGATCCAAGATTACAAAGCGCTATTAAGATATTCGTTGTGGCGAAGTTCTTCGATGAAGAAGGTATGAGAAACGCCATTATGGATACTTGTAGAAAATATCTCATTAGATGGTCTGTGCCAAAAGAAATAGAATTCGTCAATGAACTTCCAAAAACCTTATTAGGCAAGATTGACTTTAAGGTCCTGCAAAAGCAAGAAGACGAAAAACGTGGTGTCGTAAGATAACCCGTTTCTTTGCGGCCATGGCGGAATGGTAGACGCGCTAGTTTCAGACGCTAGTGGGGCAACCCGTGGGAGTTCAAGTCTTCTTGGCCGCACCATAAATGATTACAAACGAAGGTGATTATATGAAAAAGGAATTGTATTTAGTTCTTAAAAGTTCCGAAAAAGCAGTTGCTGCATTAGAGCAATTAAAAGCGGAAGGTTACAATGCAACAGTGGTAAGCACTGAATCTTTAAGACACGCTATTGATGACTACCCAGGTGATCATCATTTCTTCTCCTTACGGCAATATGAAAAAGTGGAAATGTTAGAAAGCGTTCTCTGCTTATTTGTTGTCGAAGATAACAAACTCGAACACATTAAAGAGATTATCCGCCAATACACAAATAACTTTAAAGACATTAAAGGTTTTATGTACTCCCGTGATATTGCTGATTACGAAGGATCAATCTAATTAGTCATGGAATACGTTCATATTTTTATTTACATTGCCCTTCTTTTGCTTGCGGCTTTATTGTCCACAAGATTAATGAAGGTTCTTAAATTACCTAATGTTACTGGTTATATTTTAACCGGTATCATTATGGGTCCTTTTGTATTCGGTTTATTATTTAATAACTTTACTTATGATGGCATTAGAGAAAGCGTCATTTATGGATTCGTTGATAAAATTAAATGGGTCAGTACAATTGCCTTAGGATTCATTGCTTTTTCTATTGGTACATCATTTAAAATTTCCACGATTAAAGCAGTTGGCAAGAAAGTAATTATTATTACTATCTTTGAAGCATTATTTGCCTCTATTTTAGTTATTGCCGCTTTAGTAGTGGCCCACTTTATTTTCCCAACCCAAGTGACTTGGGAATTAGTATTCACTCTTGGCGCAATCGCAAGTGCGACCGCACCTGCGGCTACTTTAATGATTATTAAGCAATATAAAGCGCGCGGACCAATGGTGGACACATTATTACCAGTTGTTGCTTTAGATGATGCGGCAGCCCTTATTTTGTTCGCTATTTTATTCCAAGTAGCAACCACGCTTGCTGCTGGAACAGGAACGTTTGACATTTATAAGATGCTTGTTAAACCAATAATTGAAATTCTAATTTCCTTATCTATTGGTGCGGCATTAGGTTTCTTAATTTCATTAATGAACAGATGGTTTAAATCTAGAAATAACAGATTAATCATTGCTATATTCTCTATCTTCCTTGCCTGTGGTTTATATTTCTTGTTTAAGATGCCTCAACTAGGTGGATTTGAATTATCTTCATTACTTATGTGTATGATGATTGGCGCGGTATACACCAACATGTGCAAGGATAGTGGACGCACACTTGATGTTATGGATAGATTTACTTCTCCTATCTATTTGATGTTCTTTGTTATCTCTGGTGCTTCCCTTGACTTAACAATCTTCTTCAATAAGTCTGGCTTAATCGTTTTAGCGATTGCAGGTATCTATCTTGTCTTCCGTGTAGTTGGTAAATGGCTCGGTGCATTTACTGGCGCAAATATTGCAAAATGCGAACCTAAAATCAAAAAATACTTGGGTTTTGCATTAATTCCACAAGCTGGTGTGGCAATTGGTTTAGCAACAACAGCATCCGCTTTGTTCGGTTCTAGTGAAGATGAAGTCACCCGTTTAGCGGGATCATTAATCATTGCGATTATATTAACTTCTACTCTTATTTATGAACTTATCGGACCAATGGTTAGCAAGTTCGCTTTAAAGAAAGCCGGAGAGATAGAAGAAGAGTAATTTATAATAAGATAAAGACGCGCCTGTAACTCAGTGGATTAGAGTGCAACCCCCCGAAGGTTGAAGTCGTACGTTCAACTCGTACCAGGCGCTCCAAACTTATTATTGCAGTAATCACAAAATTTAATTTATAATTAGCACGCTGCCCGAGTGGTGAAACTGGTAGACGCACTGGACTCAAAATCCAGCGGTAGCGATACCGTGTCGGTTCAAGTCCGACCTTGGGCACCATAATCGTAAATAATCCCTGATACAAATCGGGGATTTTTTACATTTCTTTCAAATATAGATTAATGAATAAAAGTAAAATGTAAGATTTTTCTTACAAAATTAGTTATACTTAGTTGGTAGATATAAGCCCACAAATTTTCTACGATAATAGCAGAAAGTGAGGAACCTATTATGCAATTTGAAAGAAATTTAGTTTTATTAAGAAAGAAAAATAATCTGTCTCAAGAAGAATTAGCTTTTGCCGTTGGTGTTACTAGGCAAACAATTTATTCTTGGGAAGCAGGCCTTAATTATCCAAACATCGTTATGCTAAAGAAATTAGCGGATATATTAGGAGTAACAACAGATGATCTTTTACATGGTTTTGAAGTCAATAGTCTTCCAAGAATTGTGAAAGATTTGAAATTAACGTATGTTAAAGAACATGACGGAGTAGTGAATTACGAAGAGTTGCCAAACTGGTTCATAAAATTAAAACCAGAAGAAGAAGTGTGTTGGGCAATTTATGATTTAAAAGGGAGCGAACTAGTTAAAGATTATTCTTACCATGTTTGCACAAAAGGTAATGTCTTCATTCATAATCTTGACGGTATCGAAATAGAAGTCAAAGAATACGATGAATCATTATCCCTTTCAAGAGTTTATAGTCAATTTATTTCTTTAAAAGATGATGGGGTAGCGTGGATCGGGGAATCTTCTTTTGTGGATGGTAAAAAAATAATCAAAACCTATATAGATCAAGATTTCTTAGATAACTGGGGAATAGATGGAAAACTCATCTATCAAAAGACGGAATACCAAAAAGCTGAGGATTATCTTCTTGAGTATGATGGTAAGAAGCAAAAAGTTATAAAAATATCATACTTTGATTCAGAAGGAAGTGGAGACAGCAAAAAAGTATACTTTGAATCATTCTTGAATCAAAATCTTGAGACACTGGTGTGGAGAAGATACACTAAATCAAGTTTTAAAAACAGCATCACAGGGAAAGTGATAAAGATTGGCGAAACTGAATATGATTTGGATTATTACGTTTTGACCAACAGATTGAATTGATTCAAATCATTCATAAAGTACATCATAAAGATGTGCTTTTTCTTTTATCAGCATATAATAAATAAAGATGAAAAAGACTTTGCTTAACGTTATCGTTATCAATTTAGTTATATTGTTTATCTACTTAATAGTGGGTGTATCTCAATTTGCTATCGACCTTGTGAATAGCAAACTTATTGTGTCCGCATTTATTTTCATTTTCTTATCTATTATATTGTTACTTTACTTTGTAATTCACATCTCATATTTCAAACAGAAAGTGTGCCTTATTACCATTGCCTCATTAATGATTACTTTAATGGTTTTAAGAGTTCTCAAATATGGTGGTTTCTCACAAATTGATATAGTCTCTAGACACCTTTGGTATTTATATTATTTACCTGTTTTATTTATCCCATATTTCTTGCTTGTAACATCGTTGTCTAACTATTATGAAACACATAAGAAAGGTGTTCTAATCGCTTGTGCTATTACGGGTGCAATATCTTTGATATTAGCGGTCTTTATTGCCCTTAATGATTTCCATCAAACCACATTTAAATTTAATGAAGGATTTGTTAACTGGGATAGCGATTATAGTCATGGTATCACTTATTACATTGTTCTTGTTTATGTTGCGCTTCAATATATCGCTTCATTCGTCGTCTTCTTCCGTCAATGTCAAATTGCTAAAGGCAGACGATATTCCTATATTTCACTTATTCCTTTGATCTTAGGTTTGGCCTATATGTTGTTATATATTTTCAACCTCACACCTAAGTACAAAGGATATTCCATTTTGTGTGAATTCCCTGAAACATTATGTTTCATGATCGGTGGATACATCTTCAGTTTAATTAGCCTTAGAATCATTCCTTCAAATAGAAACTATGGAAACATGTTCTTGAATATGTCTTTGCCGGCGTTTATTACTGATCGTTCTAATAAAGTCGTCTATCAAAACACCGATAGTGAACTCATTAAAGACGTTAAAGAAGAACAAGTCGTAGTGGATAACTATTTATATCAAAACACCGCAATTCCTGGTGGAAAAATTACTTGGATTAGTGATATTTCTGACTTAAACGCTATCTATCAAGAACTCAGTGAACTTAACGATAGACTTAAAGAAGAAGAACAATTAAACCTTCTTACAAGTAACTTAAAAGAAGAACAATTAGCCATCTTAGAAAAAGACAAACTCTATGACGGAATCGCTAAAGATGTCTTTGATGAATCTTCAAAGATTATGGAATTATCTAGAGAGATTAAAAAGGATATGTCCTTATTCGATAAGAACATGCCAATCATATTGCTTTTAAGTATCTATATTAAGAGATTTGCTAACTTAAAATTACTATCCGAAGAGAAGCAAGAAGTTGAACTCAATGAATTATATTTATCCATTAATGAAACACTTCGTTATTTAGAGAAGATTGGCATCAAAACCGCATTAGTGGGTGAATGTAAAGAATCATACTCTTCCACGAAGATTTCTGAAGCTTATACATTTATTGGAAAAACTATCATTAATAACCTAGATAATATCTCTGGTGTGACTGTCTTATTTAACGATGCATATTTATTAAAAATAAATATTGAAGGCAAAGATTTAAAGATTAACGAATTCAGTTATACATCTATTTCTACTGAAGATGATGTGACTTATATCGTTATTAAAAAGGAGGACACAAAATGATAATTAATTGTCCTCAAATAGTGATTGCCCTTATCTTCTCTTGGATTGTTTTATTGAACATGGCTTTTGTGTTCTTTGGAATCCGCTATTTCATCATTAAGAAATATGTTCAATCAGGTATTTCATTATTCTTTGCACTTGTTATGGCGTTCATCCCACAAGTAATGACTATGTTCATCAAAGGTGGCTCGGATCCATTAAGCAATTGGTTTGCTAGCTTGCCTCTATATGCCTACATCATTGTTTTATCTTTAATCACATTAATCGTGCCTGTCTTAAGTTTCTATTTATATAGGTACACAAGAACGCACGTTTCCTCTAACTCTATTATTAAAGGATTTAACGCCTCTAAAGAAGGCTTCTTATATTTTGATAAAGACGGTGCTTGCTTATTAATTAATAAGACAATGGCCAAGATTGCTTCTTCCTTAACTAAGAACTTTATCCAAAACGGTAATACATTCTTAAAACTTGTTAAGGATCAAACAATTACTTTAGAAGATGGTTCAACTTATAAGTTCATCAATAAAGAAATCACCGTTAGCAGTGGACTTCCATTTGTTAATTCTAATGACTCTCAAACCATCAATGAATTAATCGCTTTAGATGTCACAGAACTAGTGAAGAAAAATGAACTCATTAAAGAAGATAATGAGAAGTTAGAACAAATGAATAAAGAACTCGCTTCATATAATGAAAAGATGCTTGAATTTATTAGACATAGAGAAATCTTATCTGCGAAGATTAACATCCATAACGAGATGAACACATTAGTGTTACAAAGCAGTTACTTATTAAGTAATGACAACAAAGAAGAGAGAAACAATATTCTTTCTAAGTGGGAAAATAATGCTTTGTTACTTTGTAAAGAAGCGGAAAGTAATAATGAAGATTTCATCAATGACTTAAAGACTCTCGCTGATGCGATTGGCATTGAAATGGAATGCAAAGATTTCTCACCTATCTTATCTAATGAAAAGATAACGAGTTTATTTATCAAAGCGACGAAAGAGTCCTTGCTCAATGTTGCTAAACATACGAAAAATAAAAAGATTATAATAGATATTAAGCATGATAAAGACGTCATTACTATGTCTTTCATTAATGAGAATAACGTGAACACCAAACCAATTATTAAAGGTGGTGGATTCACTAATATTGAAAAGAGTGTAGAAGAACTCAATGGTAAGATGACTATCATTAATGAAGAACGCTTTATCTTAAGAATCGAGGTCAAAGATGCCCTATAAAGTATTAATCGTTGAAGACCAACAAATGCCCAGGCAGTTACTAGAAATCTTTATTTCTTCAAATAAGGATTATGTACACCAGGCTTCTTTAAACGACGCTTCTTTAGCTTTAGCGTACTGCCAAAATAAGGAAGTGGATCTCATCTTAATGGATGTTTATACCTTCCAAGGTAATAGTGGTCTTCTCGCCGCGGAAGAGATTAAAAAACAATTCCCAGAAATTAAGATTATTATCGTCACATCCTTACCAGAATATTCTTGGATTAAAAAAGCCAAAGAAATCGGTGTTGATTCTTTCTGGTATAAAGACGAAAACAAAGAAAACATCATCGAGATTATTGATAGAACTATGAAGGGTGAACGCATCTATCCAGATGAAACACCTATGGTGAAGTTCGGACAAGTCACAAATCACGACTTAACAGATAGAGAGCTAGAAATCTTAAAAGAGATGCTAACGGGCGACTCTAACCAAGAGATTGCGGAAAGACTTTTCTTATCTCCCGGTACAGTTAAAAGACACGTTGAAAACTTATTATTTAAAACCGGATTCCATACAAGAACCGAACTCGTCGCAGAAGCGGTTAGACTTGGAATTGTTATTAACGAGAAAAAATAAATTCTTCTTTATAAGAAAAATGTGCTTCACGGCACATTATTTTTTTATACGCGTATGCGACAATGAATACGTTAAAAGAGAGGAAAATGTTATATGAAGAAATTTAACATATTAACTATTGCCGCTTTGAGTATGGTCATCGGTTTACTCGGTGGCTGTGGTGGTGACAAGGGAAAAGATGATCCAGTCACTCCTCCAGATCCAGTAGAACCTGATGAATTTAAAGAGGTAACTTATGAAACTTATATGGCCGCTCTTCAAGGAAAATCCTTCAATGATGCTTCATATAAGAAATGTCTCATTAATGGTACCGTGAAGGACTATGCTGAATCATCTGTATTAGCAAGCTTCACTGATGAACCAGTGAGATTTGATGATGGCATGTCTAGACCACGTACTAGACCACAAGGCTATGGAGTTAACTCATATGCAATGAATTATGTAATGGGCTTTGCTTCTTATTTCTCAGAAGAAGATGAGAATGTCTATTATTTAAACAAAGGCAATAAAGAAACACCATATATGGTGAAGTATCAAGAACCTGTTGCTGAAGATGTTTTCGCCACAATTACATATGTCTTTAACGCAGATGGTTTAACCGTTAGTGTTAAAAGTGCAGTTGCTGATGTTTCTCCTGATCCATTAGTTCATTACGCACTAGATATCAGACCTTTAAAAGATTTAACATTCACATGGCAAGAAAAAGATACTGTTGATTCTTACGAAAGAATTTCAAGAAATGCTTTCATCGAAAAAGCAGAAGCCTTTGAAGGCGCAACGCTTGATTATCAATCTGGCCATGCAAATGGAACAATTGGTTATTGCAACTCTGAAGAAATTATTACATTAGAAAATGATCTTCTTATTAGAGGTAGTGAAAGATTCGAAAGTGCAAAGCACAAATATGATTTAATTGAGCTCTTCCACAATCGTGCTTCTTATGTCCCAGATTATGATTACTATTATCTCTATTACTCAGAATCTTTAGATTCTTTAATGGCTATTATGAATATGGCATCTGGTGATTCAGTTATCGAAAGAATCATGGTGTGGAATAATAATGGCTTACCAACAAGCGTCAAAGATACTACATTTGGTAACTGTTCAACATTTGGTTCAACACGTCTTTACAATTTGACATTCTCTTATTCAAAAGACATTGCCACAGTTCAATTAACAATCCTTTCTGGTGTTGGTGTTTGGGCTGATGGTTCTACATCAAAAACAGTGACCGCTAATGTCGGTAGTTACTTAGGTAACGTTATGAGCACATTTACAATGCCAACAGCCGAAGGAATGACTATCTATGGTAGTTCACTCGCAAAAGAAAATGGCGAACTTATGAATTATAGTGAAGTCGTATTAGACGACATGACATTAACAGTCCCATTCTATAACAACGCAGGCTCTCCAACAATTATGACATTTAATGATGCCAAAACTGTCAAATTCGATATGCAAGGGTTTACTAGCAGTAATCCAATGATTGTCTATCTCACTGATAGTAGCCATGTAGGTTTCTATTTCACATCCGGCGCAAAACAAACAATTGAAATGGCATTCAAAGTTACCAAAGCTCCAGCACCTTCAAAAACAATGTATATCTATGGTGCAAACGTCGCTGTCGGTAATGAAGATGGTTTATTCAACCTTGGTAACGCTAATTTAACAAGTCTTACCTTGAATGGTAATTCAGTAGTTGGTGATTACGCTTTTGCTCACACAAATGTTGCGACAGTTGGTGTTAACGCTGCTGGTATCAGCAGAATTGGTGCCCACGCATTTGATGGTTGTGAAGAATTATCAACTTTATACTGCGGTTCTATTACTGAAATTGGTGATTATGCCTTTGCTAATACCGGTTTAACAGGCGTCTTTACTGCCGCTAAAGGAGCTTCCGTTATTGGCGAAAAAGCATTTGATGGCTGCGGAGATTTATATGGCGTTGTCGTTAACTACACAAATCTTGAATATAAAGAAGCTTATCAATGGAACCGTTTCATTAAGAATAACCAAACCGCTCCTACAGGATGGGATGCAAATTGGAACGGTGACGCTAAAATCGTCTATGAATTATCAGAAGAAGACTTCTATCATGGTGAAAATGCAATTCCAGTTACAGGTACTGTCGGTGGTTCAAGTGGTGAAGACACAATCGCATTCGTTTATTCCTTCCCATATAGCGAAACTGAAACATATAGTCTTTATGTCGCTGCTTATGCGAATAACAAGGTCACATTAATGCAATCAGACCTTACCGTTATTCAAGAAGTTGCTGCGCCAAACTATGAACAAACAGTTACTGGTATTCCAGGCGGATACATCATCATCGAAATGTATGGCGCAGAAAGTACTAACGCAAACGAATATCTTATCAGTCTATAAACGATAGAAAACTAAAATAAGAGCCTATGTCATAAAAACTGACATGGGCTTTTTTTCTTCTTTTATAAAAGAAAGATATTAAATATAATATTTAACGGAAATAGTAAGCGGGAGTAGCTAAGTCATAAATTCGTCAACACGATAATATATCCGGATTATGACCATGAAAATGCGCGAGACGATTGCTTCCAAAAGGAGTAATTTTTATGTACGAAACCAAAAACGCTAAAGAAACGCTTCAAGAATTTGAAGTGAATCCTGAGACGGGGTTATCGACAGAAGAAGCGGGTCAAAGAATGGCTAAATATGGCCTCAATAAACTCGCAGAAAAGAAAAAGAAACCGCTTATCTTAGTCTTCTTAGGCAACTTTAATGATCCAATGATCTTTATTTTGATTGCCGCTGCATTATTAAGTTTAGCAATTTCTATTTACACATATGTTCGTGACCCATCTGAAGGATTTGATTTTGCCGATCCTGTTATTATCATGGGCGTTGTTGTTTTAAACGCAATTATCGGCACAATCCAAGAAAGCAAGGCCGAGAAATCACTCGAAGCCTTAAAGAAAATGTCTTCTCCAACATGTATCGTGAGAAGAGATGGTGCTTTAGTAGAACTAAAAGCAGAAGAACTTGTTCCTGGTGACATTGTTGTCTTAGAAGAAGGCAGAACAGTTCCTGCTGACTTACGTTTAATTGAATCAATTAATTTAAAGACTGATGAATCATCATTAACCGGTGAATCTTTACCAGTAGAGAAAGATGCAAATATGGTCTTTTCTGATGAAGTTGGTGTTGGTGATAGAGTTAATATGGCTTATATGTCCACACCTGTTGTCTATGGTCGTGGTGAAGGCGTTGTTGTCTTAACTGGTATGAAAACCGAAACTGGTAAGATTGCTAAGTTATTATCCGAAGGCGAAGAAGACCCAACCCCACTTCAAAAACAACTAGCCAAATTATCTAAATTCTTAGGTATTTTAACTATCGCAATTGTTGCAGTGTTATTCGTTGTCCAATTAGCGGGTTTAATCTTTCTTCATACACCAACCACAGGACAAGGTTGGATTGATGAATTAATTGAAAACTTTATGTTTGCAATTAGTTTAGGCGTTGCCGCTATTCCAGAAGGCTTACCAGCAGTTGTTACAATCGTCTTAGCCTTAGGTATGCAAAAGATGGTTAGAGCTAACACAATTGTTAGAAAACTTCCATCTGTTGAAACATTAGGCGCTGTTAGTGTTGTTTGTTCCGATAAGACCGGTACATTAACACAAAATAAGATGACAGTAGTCCGCGCCTACATCGATGGCAAAATGGTTGGTCCAGATGATATCACAAATGATAAATGTAAATTCTTATCTATGGGCTTATCCCTTTGTAGCAATGCTTCTGTAGATAATGGTGTCTATGGTGACCCAACTGAAATTGCATTAGTGGAATATGCAAACAAGATGAATCAACACAAAGGTGATTTGGAAAGTGTTGCCCCACGTATTGATGAATATCCATTTGATTCAGTGAGAAAAATGATGTCCACTCAACACATGTACCAAGGTAAGAAACTCATCTTTACCAAAGGTGCAATCGACTCCATTTTAAAGGTTGCCGATAGAATTGAAATCGGTGGTAAAGTGAGAAAAATCACCGAAGAAGATAAAAAGAATATTATGGCCGCAAGTGATGCGATGGCAGTGGATGCCTTACGTGTCCTTGGCTTAGCCTACAACTATAGTA
>JAEESX010000003.1 GCA_016290145.1 Caryophanales bacterium | reverse complement strand
TTATTAAATTTCTATCTTTTAAAATTTCAATCAAACTTTCGTCAACATGTGCGAGTTTATCGGAAAGTTCTTTAAGAATTGTATCATAACTTTTTAAGATTGGCGATTTTCCTTGTTGAATATTAAGAATGTCTTCGAAACCTTCTACTAACATATCAAGGAAGAATCTTGCGCTCTCTTTAGTTTTAACTAATGGGATGATTGATGTCTGTGCATAATAAATTGCTTCTCTTTTATCGTCTTTTTTCAAGGCTTCTAAGAAGTCCACAAATGCATCTTTCGCATCTTTGTAATCATCAACTTTTTCTTTATCATTTACGATATCGTAAATAAGTTCGCCATCATCATAGAAGTATGAGAGTAATTCAGCATCTTCTTGTGGAACATTTAAACTAATTGCATCTTCAATTACTTCTTGTCTATTAACAAGTTTCAATCTTAATAATTGGCAACGTGAAATAATTGTTGGCAAAACATTGTTCTCATTGTTGGTTGTTAAGAACGCATAAATCTCGCTTCCAGGTTCTTCTAAGAACTTCAATATACTATTGATTGCTTCTACACCCATGTTTTCAACAAGGTGAATGATATAAATCATAATGCCTTTTGATTCAAAGGCAGTTTTTTCAAATTGTTCCTCTATATTTCCAACTTCTTCTTTTTTGATGGTTTTGGCTGATCCATCAAGAACAATAAAATCTGGATAATTCTCATCGTCCACACGTAAGCAAGTAATACAGTTATTACACGCTAATGGATCTGGATTATCACAAAGTATTGATTTTGCTAAAAACTTAGCAACTTGTAATAGTGGAGTACCTGGATTTCCGCTAATTAAATAAGCATGAGATAAATGGTGGTTCTGTAAAGAACGCACAAAAGTACGATATATAATTGGTTGTTTTGTCTCTAAGTATTTTGCTACTTGCATAAGCGGGACAAAATAGCCTCCATGGTTGCTTTTGCTACTTCATCACGACTTAAGCTTGCATCAATAATGACGTAACGGTCTGGGAATCTTTTTGCTAAAGCAAGAAATGATTCTCTAACCTTATTATGGAATTCAATTTTTTCTAAATCTAAACGATTAACTTCTCTATTCGCATTCGCATTAATTCTTGCTAAACCAATCTCTGGTTTAATATCGAATAATAGAGTTAAATCAGGCCAGGTGTTTTCTGTAGCAAAGAGATTAATGTTTAATACTTCTTCGATACCTAAACCTCTAGCACCACCTTGGTATGCTAAAGAACTATCTAAATAACGATCACAAATGACAATTTTGCCTTCTTTTAAAGCAGGCCAAACCTTTTCTACAAGGTGTTGTCTTCTGCTTGCAGCGTAAAGGAGTGCTTCAGTTCTTCCATCCATCGCTGTGTTACCTTTATCTAAGATAACATTACGAATTTGTTCAGAAATTGGTGTTCCTCCTGGTTCTCTGGTACGAACAATTTGATAGCCCATTTCTTCAAGCTTTTTAACAGCTGCTTCAACGGCAGTAGTTTTTCCTGAACCTTCTGGTCCTTCTAAAGTAATAAACATAAAGTTCCTCCTAGATTTTACGTCTTCCTTCGATAGCTTTTGCTAATGTTAATGCATCGGCATAATCAAGGTTTCCACCCATTGGTAATCCATAAGCTAAACGAGTGACGTTGGCGCCTTTGTTGTCTAATAGTTTTGCTAAATATAAAGCGGTTGTTTCACCATCAACTGTTGGGTTTGTGGCGATAATAACTTCTTTGATATTATCTTCCTCAACACGTTTAATTAATGAGGCAATATTGAGGTCTTCAATTCCTTTTCCTTTGGAAATAGAAATTGTTCCACCTAATACGTGATATAATCCGCGGTATCCTTCAGCGTTTTCGAATGCAATAACATCCTTTGGAGACGAGACCACAAGAATGGTTTCTCTATCTCTAGATTCATCTTTGCAGATGTAGCATTCATCATCTTCGGTGATGTTCCCACAGATTGGGCATAAATGAATTTTGGTTTTCAATTCTTTAATTGCATCAGCAAATTCGTTCAAATCTTCATCTTCCATTTCGAGCATGGCAAAAGCCATTCTCTCAGCACTTTTCTTACCAATGCTTGGGAGCTTAGCTAAAGATTCTTGAAGTCTAACTAATGCTTTTAAATCCATTAGAAACCACCAAATCCAGAACGTGATCCTGTAATTCTTTCGTTGACGTCTGCTTTTGCTTCTTCAATCTTTTCTGTGAGTTCTTGAACTCCCATAACGATTAAGTCTTGAATCATTTCTTTGTTGTCTTTTTCAAAAGCATCATCATCAATTTCAATTGATTTAAGGGAACCATCACCCATCATTGTGACTGTGACTGCTCCGCTCTTGTTAACTGAGAATTCTTGCTTTGCAAGCTCATCCATTGCTTTCTTTAATTCTCTTTGCATTTTTTGAGCTTGAATCATCATTTGTTGCATGTTCATAAAACTAATCTCCAATAAATTCAATTTCAACTGTGTCAGCTTTTGGAAGCCTACTGAGTTGTAATAAGTTCATAAATTTTTGTTGTAAGTCGATGGAACCTTTTCTATTAACTGCATAGACGAACATCTTCTTACCAAATACTGTTCTGATAACATTTTGAATGTCTTTTTGATTATAAATCAAATTCATCTTCTCAACGACATTATCAGATTGATATTCAAGAACCATAACTTTGTTAGATACTACTAATGGGTGTCCATCAACTAACATAGTTGCTATTTTTCCTAACTTAGGATGTGCTGTTAACCTTTTAAGGTTTTTCCAGTTTTCTAACAAGTTGTTCTTAATATCTTTTTTACTAATGACCATGATATCAACCATAGTTTTTTCATCTATTTCATAGTGGTCATCAACTTCAGTACCATTTATATAAATAACATTTTCGTCGGATGCCACAGAATCATCATCAAATAAACTAACAGTTTCTTTTGGTTTTTCTGGTTCTATAACTGGTTCTGGTTTCTTAACTTCAGGAACAGGTTGTTGCGCGGCTGCTTGTCTTTCTTCCTCGTGTTTTTTAAGAAGTGTTTCGCTTGGACCGGCGCTAGCAGGTGTTTCGTACCTCAAAGGTCTTAATTCAGCTGGATTTTGCGCAGGTTTTTGGGCATTTTGAGCCTTAATTGATGCTAATTTGAGTAATGTTACCTCGAATAGTGGATTGATGGCTGTAACGTTCTTATAGTCCTTTAATGTGTTCATGAGGACTGTGATCATTTCCATCGCTTTTGAGGCATCAATCTTGTTGGAAAGTTTGATTACTTCATCTTCTTTTAACACTTGTAAATACTTCATGTTATTTGAAGAACTATAAATAAGAACATCTTTCAAAATGACTAATAAGTCATTTGTTAAACGTTTTATGTCTGTTCCTTTCTCGATATAAGCATTGAGTCTACCTAGGATATCTGTTACGTTGCTGTCTACAATTGAATTCAGCAAGTTGATTTTCTCCTCAGTTGATTCTAGAGCGAAGATATCGAGCACATCTTGAACACTCAACTTATCACCTGAGTAAGCGAGGACTTGATCGAGGATGGATAGTGCATCTCTCATTCCACCGTCTGCTAATGAGATGATGAGGTTGATAGCTTCCTCGTTATAATCAATGTTTTCGTTTTCAAGTATAGTTTTCAATCTTTCTCTAATGTCTGAGTCACTGACTTTAGAGAAGTCATATCTTTGACAGCGAGATAAAATGGTTGGCAAAATTTTGTGTGGTTCAGTGGTCGCTAAGATGAAAATAACGTGTTCTGGTGGCTCTTCTAATGTCTTTAATAAGGCATTAAATGCACCAGCAGTCATCATATGAACCTCATCAATGATATATACTTTGTATTTACCTAAAATTGTGCCGTATTTGACTTTGTCAATAAGATCTCTAATCTCATCGACACCATTATTACTGGCTGCGTCGATTTCTAAAACATCTGGATGTGTGCCTTCATTAATTGCTTGGCAGTTTTTACATTCATTGCATTGGCAACCAATTCCGTGTTCACAGTTAAGTGCTTTAGCTAATAATTTTGCCATGGTTGTCTTACCTGTACCACGTGGGCCAGCAAAAAGATACGCATGTGCGATTTTGCCCGTTGTAAGAGCGTTTCTTATTGTTTTAACAATATGTTGTTGTCCAGCGACTTCTTCAAAAGTAGTTGGACGATACGTACGATAAAGAGCTTTATATGCCATTTTGTATTCACCTGTTTTGATTATACACAAACGAAAGATTTCCTTAAAGACTTAATATGAATATTAAATACAAAAACGATTACTATTTTTAAGAATAATAACATTGTGATACAATACATAAAGCCATAATTGAGGTAATACTATGGAAGACAGCATGAGACAACGTTTAGAAGTTGCTATCAAAAGATTAGCAGAGATTGATGAAGAGCTATCTAGTGAAAATGTTATGAAAGATTTAGCTCATTTTCGTGATATCTCTAAAGAGAGAGCAAATCTAGACCCACAAGTAGAAACATATATTAAATATAAAAAGAATGAGGAAGAAATCGCAGGTGCTAGAGAAATGGCAAACGATTCCGATCCAGAAATTTCTGAAATGGGCAAAGAAGAAGTTAAGAGATTAACTGCTGAACAGGAAGAATTAGAAGTTCAACTTAAAGAACTCCTTTTACCTAAAGATCCTAATGATGATAAAAACATCATTGTTGAAATTAGAGGCGCTGTCGGTGGTGATGAAGCCAATATTTTTGCTGGTGATTTATTCCGTATGTATACAAGATATGCTGAATCTCAAGGATGGAAGATCCAATTATTAGATGAAAGTCCATCTGAATCAGGTGGTTTTGCCCTTGTTTCATTCAAAATCAGTGGCAAAATGGTTTTCTCCAAACTTAAGTTTGAAAGTGGTGCGCATCGTGTGCAACGTGTTCCACGTACAGAAGCGAGCGGCCGTATCCACACATCTACAGCAACAGTGTTAGTCATGCCTGAAGCAGAAGAAATTGATATTGAGATTAACCCAAGCGATTTACAAATTGACACTTATCACTCTCAAGGTGCTGGTGGACAAAACGTTAACAAAACAGAATCCGCAGTTCGTATTACCCACATTCCAACCGGAACAGTAGTTGCATGTCAAACTGAGAAGTCTCAAATCCAAAATAAAGAGTTGGCAATGCAAATGTTAAGAACAAAAATGTATACCGATAAATTAGCAAAACAACAAGAAGAAATCGGCAATGAGAGAAGGTTAAAGATTGGTACTGGCGAAAGATCCGAAAAAGTCAGAACTTATAACTATCCTCAAAACCGTGTAACAGACCATAGAATTGGTTTCACAATTCAAAAGCTTGATAGAGTCATTGAAGGGGAACTTGACGAAATCATCGATGCTCTCATTCACTATGACCAATCCATGAAAATGGCTGGTGAATAATAATGCCTACTAATCGTGATATTTATTTCAAATTACTAAATGAAGATCATAAATATTTAAATAAGAATGTAATCATTAGTTTGCTTGCAGATGCTAATGGTTATGATGATCGAATGGTTTTGTATGCAAACTTTGACAAAGAAGTTCGCGATTTTGAACATTTACTAGTAAATGTTGATTTAGTTAAGAAGGGTATGCCTTATCAATATGTTATTGGTCACACCTATTTCTTGGGTAACAAAATTATAGTAAATAAGGACGTCTTAATCCCTAGACAAGAGACAGAACAATTAACTGTCGATACAATTGTCTATTTGAAGAAAGCATTTGGTAATGGTGGCGCTCCAGTAATTGCTGATGTTTGTACAGGAAGTGGTGCTATTGCTTGTGCCATAGAACAAGAAATGCCTAACGCAAAAATCTATGCTACAGACATTTCCTTGTATGCATTAAAGATTGCTAAAAAGAATGTAAATAAAGTTGAAACATTATGTGGAAATTTATTGCAACCATTAATTGATAAAAAGGTTAAACTTGATGTGTTAATATGCAATCCTCCATACATCGAAAACATCAAAAATATTGATAAGCAAGTTTGGGATTATGAACCACATTTAGCTCTTATCGCTTCACCTGCTACAAAGTGTTATGAAGAGATTTTTAAAGATGCTCACAAAGTTATGAAAGAACATTATTTAATGGCTTTCGAAATAGAAGAAGATATGGAAAAACCATTAATTGAACTTATGAATAAATATCTAGTTGGTTGCACTTATCGTTTCCATAAAGATATATATGATAAAACACGTTTTCTTTATATAATAAAGTAGATCGGAGGAATCCTTATGTTAAGAATTGCTATTGGTAGTGATCACGGTGGTGTTGATCAAAAAGACGAAGTAGTTAAGTATTTAGAATCTAATGGTTATAAAGTCATTGATGTTGGAACCAACTCACATGATTCTTGCCATTATCCATTATATGGAGCCGAGGTCGGAAGACTTGTTGCTCGTAAAGAAGCGGATTTTGGTATTGTTATCTGCACAAGCGGT
This sequence comes from Caryophanales bacterium, assembly GCA_016290145.1. Classification (GTDB taxonomy): domain Bacteria; phylum Bacillota_I; class Bacilli_A; order RFN20; family CAG-826; genus RUG13091. The sequence goes on along the minus strand of JAEESX010000003.1, from coordinate 42,151 downwards.
GAAGGCATTGCAATTGCCGCTAATAAAATTAAAGGTATTCGTTGCGGACTTGGCTATAACGATGAAGTTTCACGTTTAATGAGACAACACAACGATGCTAATGTTATCGCTTTTGGTGCGAAATTCATGGATACACAAGATGTCATAAGAAGAATAAATATCTTTTTAAGCACAGATTTCGAAGGCGGAAGACACCAAACACGCGTTGACATGATTAAAGATTTGGAAAAATAATCTGCAAATTTTTCTAATAATGCCCCCTATGTATTAGTAGGGGGTTTTATTTATGGATGAATACGTATGCCCAATATGTGGAAACACGGATACAAAGTATCTAGGTTTTAGAAATGGCAAAGTATACTGCCGCAAATGTATAACATTTAGAGGACAAGAAGCAATTGGTGATTTTAGACAGTCTGAGAGCGCTGATTATGCTTTGCATTACGAATTATCAGACGATCAAAAACGTTTGTCTAAAGAGCTTGTTAGTAACTTTATTAATGGATTTGATAGTTTAGTGCATGCTGTATGTGGTTCTGGGAAGACAGAAATTGTTTTAGAAGTTATATCCTACGCGATTAGTCACAACCTAAAGGTTGGTTTTGCAGTGCCTAGGCGTGATGTCATTAGAGAACTCTATTTACGATTCAAAAGCATCTTTGAAAACAATAAAGTGGTGTCTGTGTATGGTGGTCACGCCTTTAAACTAGAGGGAGATTTGATTTGTTTGACCACCCATCAGTTGTTTAGATACCCTCATTATTTTGACTTATTAATATTAGATGAGATTGATGCTTTTCCATATAATGGAAATGAAGTTCTTCAAGCATTTTTTACTAAGGCTGTTCGTGGTCATTACATACTCCTTTCTGCCACGCCATCTAAAGAAGTAATTGACTCTTTTAGCAAAAATGAAAAAAGAATCTTGAATTTGAATAAAAGATTCCATAATCACCCACTCCCTGTGCCTCGGTTTTCGATCCATTCTGGAGTGATGAGTTATTACCATTTGATACAAGAATTGCGGCGTTTTTTGGCCCAAAATAAGCCAATTTTCGTATTTTCTCCCACAATTGACACATGCGAACAGACTTTTGATGTGCTTAGGCTCTTCTTCAAAAATACAGATTTTGTGCATTCCAAATGCTCTGATCGAAACGAGCGGATAGATAAGTTCAGAAAAGGGCTGACCAAAATTCTTGTGACGACAGCTGTGCTTGAACGTGGTGTTACAGTCAAAGATCTTCAAGTCATCATCTTTGGAGCGGACCATCCGCTCTATACTTCAGCGGCTCTCATTCAGATTTCAGGTAGAGTTGGCAGGAAGAAAGATGCTCCAACAGGGGAGGTGGTGTTTATTGCCAAGCGAGAAACTAATGAAATGGTTGAGGCTGTCCGAGAGATCGAATTTGCCAACAAAAGTTTGTAAGATTTGCTTCAAAGAAATAGGTGATAAAACGCTCTTTAATCTCACCCATAAAGAAGCGGATGTTTGCGCCCGTTGTTTTCAAGAAATCAAGATGCATTTTTTCAAATTTCAGGTACTTGGATACAATGCTATATCTATTTATAGATATGATGAAAAAGTTCAATCTTTGCTCTATCAATTCAAAGGATGTTTTGATTATGAATTATTGAACGTATTTTTTGAACGTTTTTCGAGGGAATTATCCTTGCGGTATAGGGGGTATGTTGTGGTGCCTGTTCCTTCATACAAACAGGATGATGAAATAAGAGAATTTAACCATGTTGAAGAGATGTTCAAGATTCTACATTTACCTATGCGGAAACTGATTGCTAAGACCAAGAAAATAAAACAGGCAACAAGCACATCACAAAAACGAAAAAAAATTGGAGAGCATTTGGTGTTAACTGATAACTCTGATTTATCTAACTTTAAGATTTTGCTTGTTGATGATGTCTATACCACTGGATCTACGATGAAAGCCTGCATAAAACTTATTGAGAAATTGCATCCAAAAAAGATAGAAGTTTTAGTAATGTCTAAAACGGAAAATAAGTGATAAAAAGCAATAGTAATTATTTACTATTTGACACGAGTTCATATTAAAAGATAGTATATAAAAGCGAATGTTTTACATTCTTACATCTATAAAGAAAGGCACAACATTGTTGTTGTGTTGGTAAAAAATATGGGATTTTTTGACAGAAGAGCTATTAAGAAGTACTCAAGAGAAGCTGATAAGGTTTTAGCTTATGAGAAAAAGATGGCGGCTTTAACCGATGAAGAATTAAGAGCCAAAACAGATTACTTCAAAGATTTATTAGCAAATGGCAAAACACTTGATGATATCAAATACGAAGCTTTCGCGGTCGCCCGTGAAGCCGCAAAAAGAACTATTCATGAATTTCCATTCAAAGTTCAAGTTATTGGTTCATTAGTTATGCACGCTGGTGATGTTGCAGAAATGAAAACCGGTGAAGGTAAAACCTTAACCGCTACAATGGCAACATACCTCAACGCCTTATCTGGAAAAGGTGTTCACGTTGTTACAGTTAATGAATACTTATCTGGTCGTGACGCTGAATGGATGGGTCAAATCTATAGATTTTTAGGCTTAACAGTTGGTGTTAATGCACGTGCAAAAACAACATCTGAAAAGAAAGAAGCCTATTTGTGCGATATTACTTATACAACAAACTCTGAGTTAGGTTTCGACTACTTAAGAGATAACATGGCAACAGATATGAACCACAGAGTTCTTCGTGGTTTGAACTTCTGTATCGTCGACGAAGCTGACTCAATTTTAATTGATGAATCCCGTACTCCATTAATTATTTCTGGTGGTGTTAAAACATCATCTAGCCAATACACAGTTGCAGATAGATTCTGCAAAGCCTTAAAAAAAGATGTCGATTTCACAGTTGATGTTAAAGAGAAGACAGTTAATTTAACTGATTCTGGTAATACTAAAGCTGAAAGAATGTTCGGTATTAGAAACTTATACGATCCAGAATACTTCGATTTAGTTCATAGAATTCACAACGCTCTTAAAGCAAACTTCATTATGCAAAGAGATGTCGACTATTTAGTCGATGGTGAAGGACAAGTTCAAATTATTGACCAATTTACAGGCCGTGTTTTACCAGGCCGTGAATGGTCCGATGGTTTACATCAAGCTGTTCAAGCAAAAGAAAATGTCACCATTAAACAAGAAACAGTCACAATGGCGACAATTACATATCAAAACTTCTTCCGTTTATACAAGAAAATGGCAGGTATGACTGGTACCGCTAAAACAGAGGAAGAAGAATTCCGTAAAATCTACAATATGCGCGTTGTATGTGTTCCTACAAACAGACCTGTTATCCGTGAGGACGCAACAGATTTCATCTACGCACACAAAGGCCCAAAACTTGCTGCATTAGTGGAAGAAGTTAAGAGAAGACATGAAAAAGGACAACCAATCTTGATTGGTACAGTCTCAGTTGAATCTTCTGAAGAAATCTCTAATTTATTAACTGCTGCTGGTTTACCACACGAAATGTTAAACGCGAAGAACCACGCACGTGAAGCGGAAATTATCGCTCTCGCAGGCCGTAAGGGTGCAATCACACTTGCTACAAATATGGCAGGTCGTGGTACCGATATTAAGATTGACGACGAAGTCAGAGCCTTAGGTGGTTTATGTGTCTTAGGTACTGAACGCCACGAATCACGTCGTATTGATAACCAATTACGTGGTCGTTCCGGCCGTCAAGGTGACCCTGGTTTTTCCAGATTCTATGTCTCCTTTGATGACACACTTTTAGTGAGATTCGCTGCTGACGCTATGAGAAACTACATTGAAAAGAACTTCGGCGACGAAGCTCTTGAAAGCAAGATGGTTTCTAACGCAGTTACAAGCGCACAAAAGAAGATTGAAGGCATGAATTTCGATACTCGTAAGAGTTTATTGGATTATGATGATGTCTTAGCAAAGCAAAGACAAAATGTCTATGACAAACGCGACAGAATTATTGAAGGTAGTGCTATTAAAGATATCGTTGATGAAATGTTTGCTACAACCGGTATGTTCTTGGCTAAGAAAGCCATTCCACAAGGTAGCAACGATCAACTTATTTCCGCTGAATTATTAATTAAGCAAGTTGAACCAAGATTCTTACCTGAAGGTAGTATCAATCCAAATGCTTATGAAGACGACTTAGTGGATAACTGTGGTCAAGACTTAGGTGAATTAATTTTACGTAGATATATGCGTAAGAGAAGCAAATTACCTGAAGAATTATGCGACCGTATTGAAAGAGATTTAATCTTACACTGCTTAGACCAAAACTGGACTAAACATATCGACGCGATGGCGCGTTTACGTGAAGGTATCCACTTACGTGGTTATGCGAACGTGAACCCATTACAAGACTACGTTAACGAAGGCTATGACATGTTCAGAGAATGCTTAGAAATGGCATCTGTTGATGCAGTTTTAAACCTCGTTAATATCGATAAATTTGTCAACCAAGTTGAAGCCGCTCAAGCTGCTGCTAGAAAAGCTGAAGAAGAAAGATTAGCTGCTGAAGCTGCAAAGCAACAAGAAGGCGAAGTGGTTGGTGAAACCAAAAAAGAGGAAGAAAAATAATGAAAGACATTGTTTCTTTTAAACAAGAACTTTGTGCTGTTGGTGAGAGAATCCATCAACTCGGGTCTTCTCTTTGACCTCACTAAATTAGATGAGGAGATTTTAGTATTAACTAAAAAAAGTGAAGAAGATAACTTCTGGAGCAATAATAGTGAAGCTCTAAAAGTCATCTCTCGTTTGAATTATTGTAAAAATATTGTCGAGACATACCGCAAACTCGAAAATGACTATAAAGATATCACCGAGTTATTAGAACTTGATGATGAATCATTATTTGAACAAATAAACGAATCTTTTGAACAACTTGAAAAAGAATCCAAAGAATTCGAATTAGAAATCTTATTCACAGGCGAATTTGACGATATGCCTGCGATTATAGAAATACATCCAGGTGCAGGTGGTACAGAAGCACAAGACTGGGCGGACATGCTTTATCGTATGTATGTTTTATATGCGGAAGCACACAAGTTCAAAATGAGTTTAATCTCATTAGAACCAGGTGAAGAAGCTGGTATTAAATCAGTTACTTTAAAGATCGCTGGCCATAATGCTTATGGATTATTAAAAAGTGAGAAAGGTGTTCACCGTTTAGTGAGAATCTCACCATTCGATGCGAACAAAAGAAGACATACATCTTTTGCATCAGTGAACGTTATTCCAGAATTCAAAGAGAATTCAATCAATATTCAAATCAATGAAGCTGATTTAAAGGTTGATACTTATCGTAGTGGTGGTGCTGGTGGACAAAATGTCAACAAAGTTGAAACCGCAGTTAGAATCACTCACTTACCTACTGGAATTGTCGTTTCTTGCCAAGTAGAACGTAGCCAATTAATGAATAAAGAAATGGCTATGAATATGCTTAAAGGCAAACTCTATTTGATTGAATTAGAGAAACGAGAAAAGAAAATTAACGATATTGTTGGCGAAAAGAAGAATATCGAATGGGGTAGTCAAATCCGTTCCTATGTCTTCTGCCCGTACACACTAGTTAAGGACAATCGTTCTAACTATGAAGAAGTCGATGTTCAAGCCGTAATGAATGGCGAAATCGATGGATTCATCTATGCATACCTAAGAGAGGAGGCTAAGAAGAATGCCTAAAACAAAGAAAGAATGGACTAACGCAATTTTAAAAGCCTTAGTTGTCGTACTTGGTACATTTGTCGTTGCGTTTGGTAACGTTGCCTTTTTAGTACCTCTTGATATCAACGCAGGTGGTCTTAACGGTGTCGCTATTATTGCGAAATTTTTTGTTGCCGAAAACGCCAAAGTTTTGGTCTACAACATTATTGTTGACGCTGCATCAGTGGCTTTATGGTTGGTGGGCCTTATTTTCATAGGAAAAGAGTTCGCTCTAAAGACTTTAGTGGCTACCATAGCATTCCCATTAGCCAACTGGCTTTTCACCGCTTGTCCGGGCATTTCTGATGCCTTTGTTAAATTCGGTGAAATGTTAACATTAGCTGGTGATGGTCCAACTGCTGGTAATTATTTGATGGCAGGTATCTTTGGCGGTGTCTTTGTCGGTGTTGGCGTAGCCATTACATTCGTTGGTGGTGGATCTACAGGCGGTGTTGATGTTTTAACATTCTTACTTGAAAAATACGTTCATATTAAACAATCAATTGCCTCATTCTTAGTGGATGGAACAATTGTTATTGTTGGTTTATGTGTTTTATTACCACAAGGAACAGAAGAAAAGAGTTTCTTACTCGCTTGCTTATCCGGTATTATCTCCGCATTCATGTCTGCAATTTTAATTGAAGTTATCTTCATCAGTTCTCAAACCAGTTATCAAGTCGATATTATCTCTGATAAATGGGAAGAGATTTCCAAATACGCACAAGATGTCTTAGGACATGGTGCCACAATTATCCACGCTCAAGGTGGTTATAAAGGTGATAAGAGAATTATCTTAAGAATCGTCTTTAAGAAACGTGAATATTCTAAAATTAGAAGTTACATTGCTCAGGTTGATCCAAAAGCATTCGTTACATATACACAAACAAACGCCGTCTTCGGAGAAGGTTTCAAGTCACATGTGAATTCAAACCTCATCAAAGAAGTGAAAGCAAAAACCAAGAAAGGAAAGAAGGATGGAGGAGAACAATAACCATCGCTTCAAAATTGTCTCGCCTTTTAAGCCTACTGGCGATCAACCAACTGCTATTAAGCAGTTAGTGGAAGGAATTAGAGATAATAAAAAGTTCCAAGTTCTATTAGGCGCTACCGGAACTGGAAAAACTTTCACTATGGCAAATATCATTGAACAAGTTCAAAGACCTACTTTAGTACTTGTTCATAACAAAACATTAGCTGGCCAATTATATTCAGAATTCCAAGAATTATTCCCTAATAATAGAGTGGAATACTTTGTATCTAACTTCGATTTTTATCAACCAGAAGCATACATTCCTAAGAGTGATACTTATATTGATAAGAACGCTGTTATGAATGATGAAATTGAAATGCTCAGAACTAGCGCGATTAACTCTGTGTTAGAAAGAAGAGACACAATTGTAGTGGCGTCAGTAGCATCCATTTATGGATTAACTGATCCAGATGAATATAGAAACTTAGTTTTTAACATCCGTGTTGGAGAAGAAATAGATAGAAACGTTTTCTTTAAGAAACTTGTTGACGCTCAATATGTTAGAAACAATATGGATGCCGCTCCTGGTAGTTTTAGAGTCCATGGTGACATCATTGAGATTATTCCTGCCAATATGGATAACAATAATGTCATTAGAATTGATACATTTGGTGATGAAATTGAGAAGATTACCCAAGTTGACCTACTTTCTGGTGAAGTAAAAGCCTCATATCACACTTATCCAATCTTCCCAGCATACGACCACGCATCCACTAGAGAACGCATTAGAGAAGCATGTGCCACAATTAAGGAAGAATTAAAGGAAAGACTCGAATTTTTCAAGTCTCAAGGCAAGCTTTTAGAGGCTGAGCGCTTAGAACTTAGAACAAACCAAGATATAGAATCAATGCAAGAGTTTGGAATGTGCCCTGGAATCGAAAATTACTCTAGGCATATTGATAAAAGAGCCCCTGGTACAAGACCATGGTGCCTTATTGACTACTTCCCAGAAGACTTCTTACTCTTTGTAGATGAATCACACGTTACTTTCCCTCAACTTAGAGGTATGTATAATGGTGACCGTTCACGTAAGGAAACACTCGTGGAATATGGATTTAGATTGCCTTCTGCACTGGATAATAGGCCTTTAAACTTTGACGAGTTTGAGAAAATCATGCCTCAAGTTATTTGCACAAGCGCAACTCCAGGCGACTATGAACTCTCAAAAACTGATGCTCCAATCGCTGAACAAATCATCCGTCCAACGGGTTTATTAGATCCAACAATTGATGTCAGACCAACTATGGGACAAGTTGACGACCTATTACAGGAAATCAAGTTACGAAATTCAAAAAATGAGAGGACTTTAATAGTCACTTTGACCATCAGAATGGCGGAAGATTTGACCACCTTCCTCAAGGAGAGGGGTATCAAGGTAGTTTACCTCCATCATGAGACAAAAACATTAGAGAGATCTGAGATAATTTATCAATTGAGAAAAGGCAAATATGACGTATTAGTGGGAATTAACCTATTACGTGAAGGTTTAGACATACCAGAAGTGTCATTAATTTGTATTTTGGATGCTGATAAAGAAGGCTTCTTACGTAGCACAAGATCACTTATTCAAGTATGCGGTCGTGCAGCAAGAAACCAAAATGGTAAAGTCATTATGTACGCTGATACTATGACTGACTCTATGAAGAATGCAATTGATGAAACATATCGTCGTCGTAAGATTCAAAATCAATACAATATCGATAACGGTATTGTTCCAACCACAGTTATGAAAGAAATCAGACCTCCAATCCACAATACAGAGGATGAAATTTCTGACATTATTAGTGCTTCTAAGAAGGCAACACGTAGTGAACTCCAAAAGAAGATCAAAGATTTAGAAAAACAAATGAAAGAAGCCGCTCGTCAATTTGACTTTGAACGCGCGGCTAAACTTAGAGATATTATTTTTGAGATGAAAGCGGAATTATAGGCAATTCAATTCTTTTATTGAATTATTTCTCCGTTTTGTATAACATTATTAAGCGAATTGACGAAAGGAAATTGAAAGCATGTTAAATTGGTACGACTGGGTATTTATGGGCGTAGGCATTGTCATTATCATCCTTTGCTTATTGCAAGGTGGTAAATCTGAAGGTGCTTCTGGTGCTATTACTGGTGGTGGACTTAACGTGTTCGTCAAGACCAAAGAAAGAGGCGCTGAAAAAGTGGTTTCCATTCTTACATTAGTTATGGCAATCGTCTTCTTCGTAATCGCTATCGTCATTCAAGTATCAAATACAAATGGTTCTTCCAGTTCTGAAACTGTTGAAGAAGCAATGAGAATCTTGCTCTAGTAAAGCAAAATAAAAATGCCCCGAAATGATCGGAGCATTTTTTATTATTAAAATAATAATTATGCAGATTTTTTCTTATCGTTTAATGCTGCAAAAACAATCATTAAGATACCGGTAACTAACACCAAGATACCTAAGATAACAAATGAAGCAACAATTAAGCCATCGAGTTTAGGCGCAAAGACAATACCTAAGATACCTAATGTAATCGCAGCTACAGCAACAATTGCCATAACGACAATGAGCATCTTCTTTTCTTTATAAACAATTAAAGAAACTAATTTGAATAAGCAAGCAGTACCAAAGACTAATGTAAATACTGAGATAATATATACTAAAAGTATATTTGGAATAGCAAAACCGATTCCAAATCTAGCAATTAATAAGATAATGCCCGCTGCAATGATTGCTGCGCTTATTAATAATGACATCGTAAAGCCTTTATGTGTTTCAGAGAAGATTGTGACAATCAAACAAACTAGACCTAACACTAATAAAGAACTAGCAATAACAATGTTAATGACATCTTGTAACTTGCCTAAATTTAAGCATGCAAGAACAATAATTAAAATGCCTAACGCAATGATGAATGCGCCTAATGCATATCTAATCCATTTGTACTTTTCTAGAATAGTATTCATAACATATCCTCCGCGGTTATTATAAAATAAATAAAACAAATAGCAACGAGGTAAAAAATATGGAAGAAAAATTATTAAGAGATTATGCCAGACTCATCGCTAGAATTGGTGCACACGTCAATAAAGGTGATGAAGTTTGGATTAATGCGGATTTAGATCAACCAGAATTCGTATATATGGTTGCAGAAGAATGTTATAAAGCAGGTGCTAAATTTGTTGAAGTTAGATTTGACTATGAACAATTAGGAAGACTCCATTATAAGTATGCAACTGTTGGTGAATTAGCAAAGCTAACACCATACTCTTTAGCAAGATACAAATACATGGCTAAGAAGCTCCCAACTATGGTCTATCTTATATCTGAAGACCCAGATGGTTTAAAGGGCGTCAATCAGGCTAAAATCGCTAAAGTAATGGCAAAGAGATATCCAAAGTTCAAGAAATATCGCGAAGCCGCAGACGGTAAATACAAATGGTGTATCGCTGGTGTTCCTGGAAAAGCTTGGGCCAAGAAGATGTTCCCAGATGTTTCTGAAGAAGAAGCAATTGAAAAATTATGGCAAGCCATTCTTTCAACATCACGTGTTGATGGCAATGATGCAGTTAAAAACTGGGAAGAACATAATGCCTTCTTAATCAAACAAAGAGACAAACTTAAATCTTTAGATTTACGTAAGTTATATTACAAAGCCAGTAATGGTACAGACTTTGAAGTTGAATTAATTCCTGGTATCAGTTGGGGCGCTGGTGTTGAAACCGCACCTAACAAAGGCGAATTCAATCCTAACATTCCTACAGAAGAAGTTTTCACAACTCCATATGCTGGAAGATGCGAAGGCACATTAGTGGCTTCCAAACCATTAAGCTATAACGGCGAACTCATTGAAGACTTCTCTATTACATTCAAGAACGGTAAAGTTTCTGAAGTTCACGCTAGAAAGAACCAAAAATTATTAGAACATATGGTGTCTATGGATGAAGGTGCTGCTCAATTAGGTGAAGTAGCATTAGTTCCATATACATCTCCAATCAATTTAAGTGGTTTGTTATTTTATAACACCCTTTATGATGAAAACGCAGCTTGCCACGTCGCATTAGGCATTGGATTCAAAGAATTATTAGATGTGAATCTAACAACTGAAGAAGCCAAAGCAAAAGGTATCAACGATTCTATGATCCACGTTGACTTCATGGTGGGTACTAAAGATTTAGATATCGTGGGTGTTGATGCCAAAGGCAACAAACATCAAATCTTTAAAGATGGCGAATGGGCTATTTAAGTCCTACTAAGTCTTTGAGATAGATAATACAAGTATTATCTAAAATCAATTTTCTGTTAAAAGCATCGATTTTCTTAATCGTGCTTTTTTCTTTTAGAATTCTTCCGTTCTTATAGTAATAGAATTCAAGTTCTTGTCCTTGATAATTCACAAGTTTCTCATTTATCTCTTCAGCAACTTCGTTACTGATAAGTGGTTTTTCTACTTTTTCTTCACTCTTATAAAGTCTATCTAACGTAGACCATTGATCTTCGAGGGTTTTGTATGGCGCCCACTTCTTCATTCCGCGATCGCTCATTTCCTATGCCCTCCAATCTGATTGTGTCTTTCTATTGCGGTGCTGCCTTCAGTTAATGCGCTAGCACGTAACAATATATTCTTTCCATATTTATCTTTTAACTTATCCATTGCTTTAAATAAGTCATGATTGTCTTTTTCTTTTTTAGCATCTCCAAACATATCAATTTGCTTGAATCCACCGTTGGAGAGCTTTCCAAAATTGATTCCAATTCTTCGAATTGGCAAATCTTGAATAAATCTATGTTTGATTTCCATTAAAGCATTGAATAATTCTTCTGTATCATCGGTTGGATGTAGCAAAGACATTTGTCTAGAGAAACCACCCATAGTTTCTTTGGAATAGCCAATATACAAAGACACTAATTCGCATTGCTTGCCTTCACTTCTAAGTCTTTGCGATAAATCATCACACATTTCTCTAATAATAGTAGTGGCCTCATCGCTCTTATAATCCTTGAATAGAACCTGGCCTAGGGATAAACTCGTACTTTTTGGAACATAGACTTCATGAATGTCTGATTCATCAATTCCATTTGCGTGGGCAATGAGTTGATCACCCATAATTCCGAAATGACTGTGGATGAAATCTTTATCAGCATTTGCTAAATCACCGACATTATATATGCCTAAAGAGTTCAATTTCACCGCAGTTCTCTCACCAATTCCCCAAATTTTGCTAAGTGGAGAGATAGTCCATAACTTGGTTTTTACGTCCTTTTGGCGCATGGTTGCAATGCCATTTTTTTCATGTTTTGCATATATATCTAAGGCCACTTTTGATAAGAAGAAGTTTTCTCCAATACCAGCTGTGGCTTGAAGCCCTGTTCTCTCTTTAATTGTTTGGATAATCTTACTCACTAATTGAAGTGGAGTCATTTTGTAGTAGTTAAGGTAACTTGTAATATCCAAGAAGGCTTCATCGATGGAATAGACGTGAATATCTTCTTCGCTGACATAATCCATCATGATTCTGACTACCTCAGCGGATTTCTCAATGTATCTTTCCATTCTTGGGACAGCATAAACATAGTCATAACCCTTAGGTAAGTCTCTAATTCTTAATCTAGATGGAACTCCTCTTTCCTTTAAAAAAGGGGATACACTTAAAACAATTGTGTTTTTACCTCTGTCCTTGTCTGCAACGACTAAAGGAGTGGTCCATGCATCAAGACCACGATCTACGCATTCTACGAATGAGTAAAAGGCTTTTAAGTCAATAACAGCGATTGTTCTATTCGGCATAGCATTATTATATGAAGAATATTAAATGATTATCAGTATTGACATGATAAAAGTTTGATATTTTTAAAAAAGATATATAAGATAATACAAGCATGGGTCTGTAGCTCAGTTGGGAGAGCGCATCGTTCGCAACGATGAGGTCGTCGGTTCGATCCCGATTAGATCCACCAAATTGTTTATTAATGTCGTCGCCCAAGGTCACTTATCGTGATTTGGTTGAAACGACTTATTCTATAAAGAGCCGTCAGTAGTGGCGGCTTTTTTTAATTTATAAAATCTTATGAACCTGTTGATTCGTAACGTTTTTCACATCTTGTCCAAATGAACACTGATAGAGCAAAGAAAATAATGGCGACACCCGCAATCCATAAGCTCAATAAATATGGATTATAGGAACCGTAAAGCAATGTGTTAATTGGTAAGGAAACAAATAAACCGAAAGGTAATACAAATATCAATATAATGCGAATGAATTTTGGATAGATGGAAATTGGATATTTCGCATAGCTAGTGAAATTATAAATAATTTGGAGAAGTGGTCCGCTGCGTTTAAAGATAAATGCTAATGAGGAGAAGATAATCTTAAATGAAGTGATAATCACCGCTCCAAATATAGCGCCGATAATTAGAACAAACACCGCACCAAATGTAATAGTAGCTTCTAAGTTAATTCCGCACACAATCATCATTGTGACACCAACGATAACTTCGCCAAATCCATCTGGCTGGAATGTTTCCGCAAACATTTGGAAAATGACGGGCACCGGTCTTAAGAAATGCATATCCATATCACCGAGTTGTACACGACGGTAAGCAACTAACCAGAATTCATCGCTGAATAAATGATCAAGTGCGATTGGAAGCATGGAAAAACCATAGAAGAATCCTACTTCTGCAATGGAATAACCTTTCAAGGATGGAATCGCTTGCAATATAAAATATATTGAACAAAGCGAGCAAGCATTAGAAAACAAGAATGAAAGGATCGAGATGATTGTATCTTTCTTATACTCTAGTCTCGAGATAATACTTCTTTTAATACAAGTGAAATATAACTTAACGTAATGCATACTATCCACCTTGTACTGTCACTTTCTTAATCGCATGAGAGAAGAGCAATTTAACAAATAGTTCTAGAATGATTAACCACGCTAGAGAGATTAATATCACTTTTAGTGATTGCCAATAATCATATTTCATCATCAATATGAGAATTGGGTTTTGGCTCATTCCTGCGAATGGCATATATCCAACGATATCTCTAAATATAGGTGAGAAGAACGCTAATGGGAGCAGTGCACCAGATAAGAATGAAATAACTGTGGTTTTTAATGAATTAAGTCCCCAAGCAGAAGATGTATAGAAACATAGAATCCCAAATAGATATGCAATTGTGTCATTTAATAAACAGGCAAGTACACTTGAAACTAAAAATAGTCCAATATGTGCGATGAAATCCCAAACAGAAACAATGGGTAAGAATCCAATACCTATTAGTACACCGAGGCTTATTCCATAAAGAGGTAGTCCAAACAATAATCCCATCATTAGGAATGAACCAAGATTAGACGCTACAAACTTTCCTCTATAGGAAATAGGTTTAATAACATAGTTGCCAATTGTTCCTTTGATAATATCTTGGTTGATGTGCCACATCGTATCGTTGTTAAAAGTGACAAAGCCAAAAACAGTTGTTAAAACAACATAGGCAATCATCTCTTTATACGTAAATCCATTAATTGAAGCATCCATGCCCCCTTCGCTACTGCTATAAACAGCTAGCCAAAGGAAAATAAGACATACCACTTCAAAAATAGTGACAATCACCCAGATTAATATGTTGAATTTATACGCCATTAAATCCATCGCTGATGCGCGAAGGAACGGCTTATATTTCTTTAGCATGTTTTTCTTCCTCTTGTTGGGCGAGGATTTTCTTCACAACATCTTCGATGGAGATGTCAGAGATTTTCATATCTATTGCTTGATAATTAGAGAATGCATATTGAACAACATCCTCAAGTTTAACTTTATCAGCGTCAAACCTAAGCATGACTTTATCTTTTTCGGTGATTAAATCAACTTCTTCAGAATAAGGTTTCACTTCTTGAGGATTGATATTGGCGGGAATTGTTAATGTTAATGTCTTGATATTTCCAAAACGATGTTTAATGTCTCCTAATGGACCATCATAGATGATCTTACCTTTTTCAATCATAATGATACGGGAACAGAGGTTTTCAATATCCACCATATCGTGGGTAGTTAAAACAACAGTGGTGTGATATTTAGCGTTTAATGCATGGATTGCTTGCCTAATCTTTTCTTTAACAAGAACATCCATGCCAATCGTAGGTTCATCAAGGAATAAGATCTTGGGATTATGGAGCATTGAAGCTGCTAAATCGGCTCTCATTCTTTGCCCTAAGGAAAGAGTTCTCACTGGTTGAGTTAGAAACTCATCAATACCTAAAACAGAAGAAAGGAATTCCATCCTAGATTTATAATCTTCTTCACTAACTTGATAGATTTCTTTAAGAACTTTAAAAGATTCGATTAAAGGAATGTCCCACCATAATTGTGTCTTTTGTCCAAAGACAACACCAATCTCTTTGGCGACAACCTTTCTTTTGACGTACGGCTCTCTTCCATTAACTAATACTTTGCCAGATGTTGGTGTTAAGATACCGCACATCATTTTGATGGTAGTGGATTTACCAGCACCGTTAGAACCGATGTAGCCAACTATCTCGCCTTCACCTATATCAAAAGAAACATCATCGACCGCTCGTATTTCTTTATACTTGCGGGAGAATAGTGTTTTAAGCATTCCTAAAACGCCTCTTCCACGAATAGGCTTACGGAATACTTTGGTAAGTGATTTAACTTCTATCATAGCCAACATTAATTGTATGCATTATGTGTGAGTAAAGAAAAGAAAAAGAAATAAATGTCGATTCATTCATATTTTTGTAGGTACACGATTGGTAAAACAATAAAGTTTTTAAGCATAAAAAGAAAGCCCTATTATTCGCTACATCAGCATTACTATTTGCTGTTAGTGGTGCTGCCATTATCACTAATAGTTTCTTTGGAATTTCTTCTTTTGCTTTTGCTGACAACAACTATTCATCAGATAATTATCAAATTGTCTTGGATTATCATAGCCGACATGGTGGTGGAGCTTTGCCTCTAAGCCTAAACAAATGCTTATCGACAGCTTGTAATACGGCCCACCTGAGTCCTGTCTCCATGCTCAAAAATAGTTCGTTTCGCCCGCTCCCTTATGCTCTAAGTCACGCAATAATATGAATGGTTTGGTTTAGACAACTACAAAATACCCCTATCAAGGGGTTTTGTTTTATTTAAATTAGTAAACAATTACTACCTTTCTTTACATAATGACCACTAGAAATTAAAATCATTTATATGAAAAAGTTAGGACTAATCATACTTTTATTTCCTATGGTGGTAGCTTGTAACACCAATACAAGACAAAATGTTGATCCAACACCAAAAGAGGACACTTATGCGTTGAATCAAACCCAACTTAATTTAACTATTGGTGACGAGTATCAATTATCAGTCACTAAAAATGGTGAAGCATATTCTGATGTCACTTGGTCTAGTGATTATTCAGATTACTGCGCTGTTAGTGATGCTGGTTTAGTTAGTGCTTATTATGTAAAAACTAACATTACCATTACCGCAACTATTAGCGAGGATGTGAAACTAACTTGTTTAGTTAATGTCGCAGCACCAAACACAGAAGTTTATCGCTTATTCTCTTCAAAAGGCGAAGGTGAAGTCGATAATAAAGGACATGTTCTATATATCTTTGCAAAAGCAGGTACAAGAGTTGATTCATCTACCACTTATATTTACAACTTGACCTTCGAATATGATACCTTCTCTAACATTTGCACAATTGTTTCGAAATTATCATGGTCTCAAAGTGGTTACGATTGTATGCTCATTGGCTATAACATCTTTTATTGGGGAGAATATAAAACAGGATTATTTGGTGGCTATTATTATCAAACAAATAAAAGCACAAATAACACTGCTACCTTGGAATTATCTTTCCCGAATAAATACATATCGTTCTCTTCTTTCACTCAAGAGATTTATCCTGTAAATGGTAGCATTTCTTATACAGTTGAACAAAATGATTTCTCTAGTAGTCCAAGCGGAATGGCGGAACCTATATTCATTAGAGTTCAAGAATGCCCTTTGTACGCGAAAGAAATATTCACGAAATATAATTCTGATTTAAGGCTCATTACAAATTAATTAATAAAATTTAGGTAGGCCCTCTTTAGAGGGCTTTTATTTTTACGTATACTTACTATGTAAGAAAAAAGTATTTCCTCGTTTTTAAAAGTTTATATAATATATACACAACTAAATCATCGTATACAAAGGCACACCTAAAGAGATTTGGGGTCGCAAAACTATAGGGTCCGAAGATAATGGACAGCCAGCTGCTTCAATGATGGAATATTTTTTCCACATCGATTTAGTTAAGAAAGGGGAATTGTTATGAAATTACGTAACAAATTAGCAATCATTTCTGGTGCAGCTACCCTCGCTTTTGTTGGTGTCGGTTTCGCTGCATGGGGTTTTACAAAAACAGTCGACGCGGACGTTGATGTAGAACCAAAAGTCACCGCCGCAATCGAAGCGAAAGACTTAAAAGTTAAAGACGCCGCAGGCAATGAGATTACAGGCATTTATCTCATTTGCGATGCTCCAGCTGGTGAAGAAGGTCTTTTAGATGGTAATGGCATCTATTGGTCCACTGAAGACTCAAACGATGTCTCTAAGAAGATCACATCTTTAACACTCATTGGTTCTGTTGAAGAAGATGACAATGATATCGCTGATATCGAAACTTACGATGGCCACTTCGCATCTACAGCCACAGCCGCTGTTAATGGAACATGGGTTAACATCGCCGCGACAAGTGCTTTAGATCAAACAGTTACATCTACAGCCGCGGATGCCGATGTTGAATATGTTTGGAATTTACCAGCAGTTGAATACGCTCAAATTCCAACAAGTGTTTCAGAAGTTAATTCTTTACAAGCAGAAGTTGCTGCACTCAGTTTAACATTTGCATTTACATTTAATGTTTCAGCTATTCACTAAGGTATAGGATATGAATTCAATTACGATTATTACGATAGTCGTGATTGTGCTCTTAACCGCAATCATTTTTGGTCTAACTTGGTTAGCCTATAGTGCTTGCATAAAATCTTATAAGTTAGAAGTCAACCTTGGTAAACACGATAAAGAAATTCTCAAAGAATATCGTGATAAGAAAAGTAAGAAAGGAGGACTTATAGGACTTATAGGATCTTATGTTCTCCTTTCAGTAGTGCTGAGCTTATTTGTAGCGGGATTAGTCTATAAAGTAAGTGGTGAGAACTTCACTATTAATAACCAAACTTCCCTCGTCATTAAAACCGACTCAATGTCAGGATTCTATGATGATGAAATAGCCTCAAAATATAACAACAATAAGAGATTACAATTTGGTGTTGGAGATATTTGTGTCTTTGAAAAATTGTCAGATCAAAGCGAACTCGTTGAGGGTGAAATCTACGGCTATAAATATAAAGATGTCATAATCACACATAGATTAGATACGATACACGAAACCGGTTATGAATTCAGAGGAGACAATAACCCTGTCTCTGACTTTGATGCTACCCATCAATTAATTACGAGAGATAAGGTAGTTTATCACTACACAGGTAGAAAAGTTCGTGGTATCGGCTCTTTCATTTTGTATGCTCAATCTTATTTTGGCCTTTGGTCATTAGTGGGCATTATTGGTATCACCGTAGTTTCTGAAGTTGGCAATCACCAAATCACCAAAATTAATAAGAAGCGAATGAAAGGAGAAAAGGCATGAAGAATAAAATTTTACTTTTCTTAGCTGGAATTATCGCTTCCGCTAGTTTGTTTGGTGTGGGTCATTCCGCTTGGGCTATGACTAATGCTCAAAATACGGATAATTCCATCCAAGCCAACTTCCCAACATGGAAATTCCTTGAAGATACTGACTTTGCTAAAACCAGCTATGTCCGCAGCAGTAGTAATTTGACTTTGACTAAAGAAACCACCATAACTCAAGACAGTTACGAAGCCATTAGAATGACAAGCACTACTGGATCATCAAGTGGAAACCATATTATTCATATTAATTTTGATAGGGATTATTATCTAAGCGAAATTCGGTTCTTTAAAATTGAATTTGATTACTATCACAAATACAAAAGAGAACAAAATAACAAGGGTTTTCCAAGTGTTACATTTATGAATAATAATTCTGGTCAAGGTACTGAACAAGGTGGTTCAGATACAGTAAATGACAAATCTTCATTTGTCGTTACTAATATCGACGAGGATTGGTGGCACTTAGAATACTTTGTTTTCGCTAGTATGCCAACGTTGGCAAGTCACCAAGATAGTCCTATCGCATTAGATAAAAAAGTTAATGGTATTAAAATCAATGACAAATACATGTTTAACTACAACTCTATAACCGCTTTCGCAATTATAGATAATTTACATTTCAATATAGAGCCTGCTGCAAGGTTGGGCATATTTAATAGATGGACAAGTGATTCTGCAGGAAAATTCTTCTGGTTTAAGGTAGCATTCTCTGGTGAATTGCATTCTTGTATACTTACATCCAGTGACACTGAAGTTGCAGTTCCAGAGTTTTCAGCGGATGATACTACATCTACAACCGCCCCATTCCCTAATGGAAGCCCATTCTATTTCAAACTTCTTAAGGCAGGTTCAGTTGTATTAACTGCCACTCTTGTTATTGGAAGAAACCATACAGTATTTACCATTAGCAATACATTCTCAGTAACTTAATTATTGTATTTATTTGATATAAAAAAGGCCTCTTGAAAGAGGTCTTTTGTTTTAGAAATTATTAATATTAAGAAATAGTAAATGTCTTTGTAATTGATGGAAGTTGTTGTCTATTATAACCAACTACTAATGTTATGGTAACAGTAACAGTCCCGCTACTTAAACATTTAATATAGAACGGGCTAGCATTTCTTAAATGTCCATCTGTGGTAGGAATAGGTTTTGCAACTGTTTCATCACTACATGTTAGAGTGCAACTATGTAACACTCCAACCCAAGATGCTTTAACCCAAAGAGCGCTACCAACTGTTGGTGTGTATCTAGGACTATTAAAGAAGCCCATACTACATTGAGAACCAGAAATTCTTAAGTTATCAATAGTTGAAGTACCAACGTTAAATTTCACGCTATCAATTACTGTTGTTGCAAGATTATTTGGAGGAACATTGTCGTTGTCGTATCCAGAAATGAAAGTGAAGAATGCATTCATAGGTATTTCAATGTGATACCAGTTATCTCCTAATGGTGTGCTTATAAAACTAGTTGCATCATTAGAATTAATTACTAATCCAACAGTTTTATTGTTGCTCAATAACTCGACTGTCTTTCCATAATTAGTTCCGACTTTTAAATCATATTCTAGTTTTTGATTGGCAACTTCAAGAGCGGTATATGTTCTCCAAAATGAGAAGGTAACATTAGAACTTTCTTTACCGGATTTTTCAAATCTCACTGCTTCTACGCTACCACCAAGAGGAGAAACATCGCTCGTTTCACTATAAACCGTTAAATTGGCTGAATGTGTAGCAATTTGAGTGGAATGTGCTGAATCAACATCTTCAGAGGCAACTGTTTCCGCACAAACACTATCAATATAAAGACAATCAATATCGATTGAACTATTGCTAGATGAATAATTATAGAATCTTATGTACTTCCAGTTTTTAGCTAAAGTAGTGGAAATATTATCTTGTAAGATTAATTGTTCGCCCCAATCAACACCATCAATAGATGTTAAGAGCCATAATTCAGATTGTGCATCAGCGGTATAATCCACTCTTAAACTTTGAATGCCAGATAAACCCCAAGCTGAGTTAGAAGAAATACCGAAATAGCCTTCATGACCAATAGTGATGTGGCCGGAAGCATAATCCTCCGCGTTGTAATATTCCCAAGTGACTCCTTTTGAGTCAGTCATTGTACCTTCACCATTTGTGAGTTCGGGAGAATTGGACGCGTCTAAATAAGCCACTTCATCGGCTTTTGCGTTTTTGGAATTGGTACTAACGGCAAATTGGATGACAATAGCACTAACAGATAGTGATACTAATGTTCCTCCAATAATTTTTTGTAATTTTGTCATACCCCTTTTTCTTTTACATCTAAGTTTATTAGACGCTATTTTCCTTTCTCTTATATAGAGAAATAAAAAATCCCCCTTATTGATATTATAATTAGTTTCTTCGTGAGCTCAATAAAAACCGTTTCTCTGCATTAGTATAATTAAGTCACCTTGGTTGGTGACTTTATATGTTAATATGTTTCTATAAAGTTAGAAGCAAAACTTAAAAACTTGCTTTATAAATGAAAAAGAGGCGAAAACCTATGAAAAAAGTATTGGCTAAAATCCTTGTATTCTGCAGCGCATTCTCATTAACAGCTTGTGACTTCTTAGCAAGCTTCATGAATGGTGGAGAAAATAACAACAATAATAACAACAATAACCAAACTCCGGTAGCAAAAGTGCAATCAGTTAGCATTGAAGATAATAAGACATACACAATTGGTAGTACTTATAGCACAAGTGGCATTATTGTGACCGCTCACTATGATGATAACAGCACCAAAACTGTTCCAGCCTCTAGCGCAACAATCAATAGAATCTATAATCCACTAAATCAACAAATTACCACCTCCACACAATTTGAATATGTTGGTGAATATCGTGTTGATTTCAAAGTCAAAGTAGACAACAAAACATTATCAACATTTATCAACTTTGATGTTGCTTCTGGTTTTGATACAGAAGGCTTTGTTCTTCAATCAGTTGAATACGTTAATACACCAACATTCAATGAAGGTGATATTGTTAAAAACAAACTCACAAACTTACCATTAAAAATTCATTGGCGTGAACAAGGTATTGAACAATACACTTACAACATCAATACCGATACAACTGGTATGACCTTCAAAGTTAGAAAAGAAGGCGACACTGTTAATGACTATCTTGAAACAGCGTTAGAAATGAATACTAATTACAGTTTGGTTCTTTCCTATAAAACATATTTACTCTCAACACCATTCACTGTTGGTGGTAATTACTATCGTTTAAATTCTAGCGACATCGTTAATGTTCAAACGGATTTAGATTCAGATATTTCTCCATCTAAAGGTAATGTTAAAATGCTTGTTATTCCTATCACGCTAAGTGGTAATTATATAGATACTTGGACAAGTAGCAGGTTATCGGAAATTGATGGTTACTACTTTGGAACTAATCCTAACAAGATGTCCTTAAAGATGTATTACGAAACAGCATCATTTGGACAAATGAATATTTCAGGTACAGTTACAGCTCCATATGTTGAAACAAGTACTAGTTTGACCAGTGACTTAATTCAATCCGATGATACTTATAGCAAACTTTTCAATTTAATTAAAAATGCTGTTAACTATATTAAAAGTAATATGAGTTTAGATGATTATGATTTAAATGATGATGGTGTTATTGATAACATTCATTTAATTACAAATTTCAATACTAATACCTATAAAAATGCTACTGGACAAGATCCTTGGAGTAAACCTTTGTGGCCACATAAATACCAAACTGGTAATACTGCTGGTACACCTGAATCACCTGTTGCAAATGTCTATTCCATCAGCGCACTCGATCATGTTCAAGATTGTGTTACAGCAATTCACGAACAAGGCCATATCTTTGGTTTAGACGACTATTATGACTATTCTGGTTCAGATATTGATTATATTGGTTTTGCTGACATGCAATCCTTTAACATCTTTGACTGGAACTCATTCTCCAAATTCTCTGTTGGATGGATCTCTCCATATGTTATTACTGGTCCAACAGAAATCACAATTCAAGCTGCATCAATCAACGGTGACTGCTTAGTCATTCCTGCAAATCCAGATACATTCAACAATAGTGCGTTTGATGAATATTTCATGATTGAATTATTCGCTCCATACGGAAACAACGCAGTTAATTATCCAGTTAACGGTGTCTATCAAGGCAGTGCTTGGGAGTATTACAGCAATCACTATGATTTAGGCGATTATGGTGTGCGTATGTATCACGTTAATGACCAAATGTATCGTTGGACTGGTAGTAGTCTTGTTGAATACAATTCACACGTCACAAGCAGCATGTATATTTATAGGCCAACAGATAACGATGCATTAGATTATGAAGATAGACCTTCGGCATTTGATGATTGGGCGAATTATAAAGAACTCGCAATCATCCAAAGAGGTGGAACCGATACATTTGGTAGCACATCAAGTGGTGCAAGACATTTCTTGAACAGCGATGATTTATTCCATCAAGGTGATGTCTTTACATTCAATAACTATAGACAATTCCTTACTAAGGACAACACACTTCCAACCACAATGAATAATGGTGAAACATTCCCATACAAAATTACATTCACCGCGATGAGCAGTACACAAGTTACTGTTAAGATTGAATACGTATAAAAAAGAAGCATCTCGCAAGAGGTGCTTTTCTTTATTTGATTTGTGATTTTTTGAAATCGTAGATATGTTCAACAGCGAAGTGAATCTTTGTTAATTCTTTTGGCTTGTTTAGTGGATATATAAAATATATGCTTTCAAGATCCGCTAATTCGAGGAATGCACCTCTATCTAAATAATTGTATTCAATATGAAGAGCATAGCTTTGTAATGAAGAACGTTTGAATTCAAAGTCATTATCAGTTCCTTTGACTACGAATCCTTCATTAATATCGTGTGTTAAGTGGTAGTGGCCTTCTTGAGGAACAAAGCCAATCTTTGCGCCTAATAACTTTTCCACACGAACATCATCTTCAAAATGATATGTGCCGTTAAGGACTTCTTCTTTAACACAGGCTTTTTCCCATTTATACCATTCGCTTGGATAAGTAAATTTACCTTCTCCATCAACGCGTTGTAACTGACCATTTTCTAAGTAGTCATATTTTGCACCGCAGTGGTCACATTTTATGAAGTGAGTTTCTGTACTCATTTCAAATTCGGTTCCGCAATGTGGACACTTATATAGGATTCTTTCTAATCCGACTGCACGGTTAGGATACTTGATGAGAATGTGTTTTCTTCTCATCCAATCTTCTTCAGAGTTCACAAAGTTCTCTTCGATTCTTTGTTGAATATCATTCGCGTCCATGACCTCTAAATCGTTTCTTGTGATAATGGTCTCAACTTCATCAACGATTGGACGTA
This sequence comes from Caryophanales bacterium, assembly GCA_016290145.1. Lineage (GTDB taxonomy): Bacteria > Bacillota_I > Bacilli_A > RFN20 > CAG-826 > RUG13091. Next base: position 18,280 of record JAEESX010000003.1, on the reverse strand, counting down.
TTTTACGTACCTTGTGATCGCTCCATTGAGGGCAATATAAATAGTTTCCGTGTTCTCTTATGAAAACCACTGGAACGTTCGCCATTTTGGCCATTTTGCCTATTCCCTTGTCAATTCTCTCTGTTTCTCCCATGAAAGAATAACGTGCCTCAGGATAAATGACCAAAATCTTCTTCTTTTGAAGAACTTCCATGTATCTCATCGCGCCTTTAGGATCGTTAGTGAATTTTCTTTTTGCTAAGACACCGATTCTTCTAAAGATGAAGAAACGAGGAATGAATTCTTCTACTGTGGATATCCAATAAACCTTATGTGGGAATGTGAGCATTAACGCCATATAGAAATCAAGCATTGATGCGTGAGTGGATATCAAAATATATGGAGGTTTTGGTAGTTTGTTCTTCTTAACGATTTTTGCTTTATTCATTAGTTTGTTAATTAGAGCAATGATCCAAATAACAATATAAAAAATAAGCCAAGTACGATGGTATGGTAAACCAGGATCTATTTGAGGATACTTCTTATCTTTTCCCATCAAAATTATTATATTTCTTTACCGTAATTAAACATATTTAAAAATCTAAAAAATTTGATTACATCGTGCAAAAATGTCGGAACATATTTTTGAAAATATTAAACTATGTTTACATAAAATACTTCTTGTTTATACTCATGTAGTTATATAATAAATATAACTTAAGAAAGGAAATCAAACATGGAAGGTTATAAGAAGTGGGTTGACGGACTTGGAAAAGGCTTAAGAATTGTTTTCGCAATTTTTGTGGCTATCATTTATTTCCTTTACCGTTTATTCAACGTAATCGAAGAAAAAGCCCAAAACAAGGATCACTTAATCTATTTAATTCTTAATGTGGTCCCACTTGTTTCTATCGTTGTTTGGGTTCTCGATCTTGTTGCCGCAATTAAAGGCGCTCCAGTCCCATTGGCATTCGGCAAAAAAGAAAAAGAACAACCAGTCGCAGAAGCTAAAGAAGAAAAAGCTGAATAATCAGTTTGTTCTAAACTAAAGACCGTCCTCGTGACGGTTTTTATTTTGCCTACATATATACGTGTATGCACTAAACAATTTAAAAAATAATTAATAAAACAAAGAAATAATTTTAATAACAAAATATTTTTAGAAAATTTTTTATAAAAAAACATGAGATTTCATCGAGGGTTTTTAACTTCTTGAAAAAAATTTTTAAAAAAGTGCTTGACCTAATTTATAAAAAAGAAGATACTATTACCAATCAACTTGGGAAACCAAATTGATGGGAATGAGTAGCAATAGCTACTCACTAACCCAAATCTAGGTAAGACAATCGACGTAGGAAACGAAGTTAACACGACGGTTCTAGAGCTTAAAAGCAATAGATTAATGATTGCACTAGTAAGATTGTCACTTCGGTGATAATCGAGGTCGATCCTCCCTGCTACAGTGGTCGCTGAGTTAGAACTTAACAGCGTAATCCCACCGCCCGACATAGTCGAAGAGGACAAAAGTTATAAGACCAATACCTTATAACACTGCCATTCACGCTAAGTTAACATGCAACGTGAAATAAGCAAAGCCAATCAACGATGCTTTGCAAAGGGGCAATGAAGTTCAGCCGCGAAATCGACGATCAACCATTACACGACGTTGATAGTAAGGTTCCAGGATTAAATCTTCTGGTTTATGATCGCAAGCGGCTAATCAATCCTAGGATTGGTTAAAGGTTTACCTCCCTACTTGTAGTGGTTGCCGAGTTAGAACTTAACGGCGTAATCCCACCGCCTGACACGATCGAAGAGGTAAGAACACTGCTTCTAATTAAAGCAGAACAAGCCTAAGTTACATAACTCAACAAACGTGTAGCGATAGTGAAGAACTTCCGAAGAGATAACTTCACGAAGAAAAGGACTAACGAGTTCAAGACTAGATAAGCCAACCAGCTCCTCCAAATTGATGTAGGAGTTCTACGAAATCAAAAAAACGTAGCTAATGGTTGCACTAGCAAAGCGTTATCTGAATTAAGGTAACGATCGGTACATTCCTCCCTGATGCTTGCATCACTGGTTCCCGCGTTAGAGTTTGACGGGATAAATCCAGTACCGGACACGACGAAAAGGAAAACGGCCTCGAAGCTAATAACTAGAGGAAACTGGCCACCGATACGCTAATCAATTCAAAACGTATCGTCAACAAGAAGCACCACCAGTCAGAAGGAACTCAACTTGTGTTATGTGTCAGGGCTCGTCCCTGATACAAAACAACCGGTTAACGCGATCGTGTGAGCGATCGCTTTTCTTTTACTATTTATATTTTTAAGTTATATTGATTACAAGATTAATAAATCATCTTTAAGGGGAAGTATGATCGGACTCATAATTGGTTTAGCTATCTTTGGAATAACGGTTATTGTTTTAATCGTAATTTTAATTACGAAAAGAAAAGACCAAGGTACTTATGTGAAAAAAGGCTCTCCAAAAAAGAAAATCTTTGAATTCACCTTCTCTGGTTATCGAGAATTAAACGAAGCTTATAGCAGTCAAACTATTACCATTTATGAAGACTGCATTATTGTCAGCAAAGATAATGGTTCATTTATATCTTACGAACGCATCAGTTTATTTGATTTAGACCAATGTGTATTTGAAATATTTGATGGAATGTATAAAGGTGACGCTCCAGCGTTATGCATCTCGTTACTTTCCTATGCACTAGTGGAGCAATCGTTCACCGGCATTAATGACACTGAGTGGAAAACATCCGCCACTCGTAAAATCTTCATCATGTTTAGATTTGAAAAAAACGATAAGGTTCTTTACGAAAGAGAATTAAAGGCTATCAATGAATACATTATCGAAGCATTAAATAAAGCGAGAGAAAGTGAAGACTATATTGAAGATAAAAAGATGTACGAACAAATTAATGAAAGCTATTTCATGAAACAATTCGTTAGTGTCTATGGTTGTAGTCTTGATATTTTCAAAAGAAAACTCGTTCTAGTATGTGGCCACGATAAGTTATTAAACGAATATCCAGTTAGCCAAATGGCGATGGTCTATGATAAGCCAAATCAAAGAATTGCCTTATGTCGATTCAAAGAAAACGCACAAGATTTAAAGACTGCGATAAGTGAATTGTCAGTAGAAGAAAAACTCCTCTTTGTCTCGAAAGCGGAGTTAGGAAATAACGAACAATATTTAGAACTTCTTAAACAAGCCTCTCTAGACAAATTCAGAAAGTTATTTATTCCTCTAAGTAGCATCTCTGAAATTGATTTCGTAGAAGCAATGCTATATACATCTAAGAAACCAAAACCAGGATTTAGATTAGAAGCACAATCATCGTTTATTCATCCTAAGGATACGGAAAAGAAAAAAGAGAAATCATCTTCTGATGTTTCAAGATACATGATTAAATTTGAAAACGCAGAATATGAAAAGATGTATATCAATAAGATGTACTTCAATGAAACGTTCTCAAAACATTATTCATTCTTACAACAATTTCTAAAAGAAAAAGCGCCTGAGTAAGACGCTTTTTTATTATTCAGAATAGAACCGATTAATCTTTAATGACATCAATGAGATATTGTAGAAGTTTGTAAAGTCATAATAACTTCCGTTTTTAGTAACCAAACTATAATCCACAGGAACACCGAATTCATAATCGGTTCCATCTAAACCCATTAAGTGATCTTGGCAAGATAATCTAACGTATAAACCTTCCGCGCTTGAAGCATCGATAACCGCACAAGAACCGCCACCGGATTTATCACCTAATAAAGCAATTCCGCTTTCTTTTGCTTGGGCTGGTAATAAGTTACCGCAAGAGAAGGAATAACCGGAACATAAGACTGCAAAGTTGAAGTCGTAGTGGACTTCGGCGTCGTGTTCATCGAACTTACCATCGAAGTTTTTATCGAATTCATAATTAACAGTGATTTCTCTTTCGTTAACTGTATCGTATGAGTGTTGATATGTACCAGCATTCATTAAGCCCATAAATGCACTCACGATATCCGCATAACCACCTGGGTTAATACTGATATCCACAACAACATTTTTAACTGATGAATTGTTCTTATATTTTTCAAGCATTCGTTTAAAGTTGCCGACTGCATCTTTTGGCATTTGATTTGTCATTGGATTTTTATAAAAATCATTCCAATCATAAATATCGAAATCAAATTGATCCATTCTATAGAATAATGTGTCACCTTTTAGGACATAACTATTCGCAGAGACGCTTGGTCCATTTTGTCTAGCATCATAAAGACCATACATATAGTTATAGTCAATATTACTTGGTGCTTCGTATTTTGAATCTTGGAAATTGATTTTGTTTAATACTTTAGTAACTTTTGAATTTAAAGAACTATCTTGATACAAGTAGTAACTTGTTCCTATATCAGCGACAGAGTGACCGGCATCAGAAATGAAGGCTGCGAGCATTTTAATACCCGCTAAGTATTCAGCATAGTCAGTGGACATTAAGAATTCTCTCGCTTGTCTTGTGACTTCGCTATGTTCTTTTAATACTTTATCTAAATCTCTAGATGCTTTTAATGCATCATGGAGATATTCTCTACCTGGTAAACCATAATAGGTATCAATCAAGAAACATAATTCACCATATGAGAATAAGGCTTCTTCTTCAGTTCTTGTTCCATTCTTAAATGTCTTTTTAAGACCACTGATGTAGTGGCTGTCATACATCAAAGAACCTGTTTCCCATTGAGGATCGTTTGGATCAATAAAGTAGATGGAATCATTTGTGCAGAAACATGTAATCATGGTTGGTCCCATGAACATATTAGATGCGGTAGAAACTGGGAGAAGAATGTCATCATCTTTACCGATAAGGTTGATGTTATATTTTTTGAAATTAATTGTTTTAGGTGTTGGTGCTTGCGTAGCAGTAACATCTTTCACTCTTAAGAATGGCGCACCATCAAAGTAGACATTAGAAACATTGTCTTGTCTATAAATAGTGGAGCTGATGAAGTTTTGATAATCCGCACAAGCAAGTGTGTCATTTTCTGTATCGATTGTGGCGACTTCGCCATTCGCATTTGTGACTGTATATTTATGACCATCACCCTTAACAATGGTTAAATCATGTTTGGTTAATAAATTGTAATAAGTCTTTAAGGAGATGTATGGAGTGTTCACCAAAATATCATTTCTATAGAAAACCTCAGTCTTGATGGACTCGTCTTTTGTATAGTGATAAGTGGTCATTTCTTTAGATGTTAATTTGATTTTGTCATCAGATTTAGCACCATTAGATGGAACACATCCGACTAATAACGAACATATAAGCGGGAATATTGAATATTTGATTTTCATAACGTCATCTCTCCCTAATAATAGTTTGTATTTTAATACAATAAGGTAGTTATCACAATAACAATAATTACCTCGATAAAATCGAAACAAATTTGAAAAATGGTAAACAAAACCACCGAGATAAAATTAAAGTGTTATAATAAAAAAGTATGATACCATCGATAATTCTTTTAGTTCTTGGCTCAGCAATGTCTATTGTTTTCATTGTGAGCAAAGTCATTAACTACTCTCTTAAAACAATCATTTTTAAAACCATTGCCTCATTGTTCTTTGTGGCATTAGGCATTCTTGATTTCTGCTTGAATAGAGAAGGATCTTTCCTTTTCAAATTATTTACCGTGTTAGGTTTATTCTTTGGTATGCTCGGTGACTTCTTCTTAGGATTTAAATACATCACCAGTGGTAAAGCCAAAAAGGCTTGGATCTTAATTGGTATGTTTGCCTTTGCTTTAGGTCATGTCTTTTATATCGCAGGTATTCTTGCGGGATTCTATTTTCCTGGCAACGCAATATTCATTATCTTGCCATTTGTCTTACCGCTTGTATTCATTGGTGTTTATATGCTTATTGCTAGAAAAGTGGGAATCAATTTTGGTAAGGGAATGTTACCATTTGGTATCTTCTATTTATACTGTTTATCTTCAATGGTGTTCTCATCATTATGTATGGCTATTTTGCATCAATTTGCAATGCGTACACTTATCATGTTCTTCGTTGGTGCGGTATTCTTCGCATCAAGTGATATGATGCTTACAGGTGCGTATTTTAAGCCAGGTAAAAGATCAAAAACATATATGGCGACTTATTCTGTGTTCTACTATGTAGCGCAGTTTGTAATCGCTTTTTCGATATTCTTTCTTCATTAATATTTATGAATAAAAAAGAGCCACCGCGATGGTGGCTTTTTATTTTAATTAACTGTAATTGTATTTGAGATTGTTGCGACACTTCTATTGTATCCGGACACCACAGTAGCGGTAACGACAACTGTACCTGAACTTAATCCGTGTAAATAGAATGGAATGACACTAGTTGGATCATTTTCTTGTTCCGCAATACCTGGAACATCGAATGAGAATGTACAACTATGTAACACGCCCGCCCATGAAACTTTCATCCAATAGTAACCGCCGTTACTGAATGATGTACCGTTGTTATAAATACCTAATGGATGGTTGCTATTTGATGGAATGCCACCAATTTTCAAATTGTCGATAGCACAGTTACTTGTTGTAAGTCTAATTCTGTCGACTTCTTTATTAGCAGTAACAGTATCTGAGTGACCAACATGTGTGGCAACCATAGAAGAAATTTGAACTTCAATATGCCACCAATCACTATCGATATCACTGAATTTGTAATTTGTTTTAGAAGGGGCACCATAAGTACCTGCGCCACCAACTGATCCAGTAGCGTTGAAGAATTGGACTGTTGGTTTGTTTTGATTATTCTTGTGGTAGTAATCAAATTCAATTGTGTAGGTGTGGAGATCGTGAATCATGTGTTTTTGTTTAAGCAAGAATTCACAATAACTACTATTACCAGTTCTTGTTAGATAAACAGCTTCTTGGCTGTCTCCACGAGGAGAAATAATAGATGTTTCTTTTGCCACTGTTAGATTGTTGGTCTTTCCAATATTGTCTGCGAATGCGCAGTCGATATCATCTGTACTGCTGATTCCTTGGCATTCATAACCGAAGTTAACGGAAGTAACATCGATAGTGCCATTGTTATCATCCCAACAATAGAAACGGACGTATCTCCAATTATTTGCCCAGTTTGTAGCAACACCGGATTCAAGAATTATTCCTTCGTGCCATTCGCTGCCATCCACTGAAGTTAATAACCATAATTCAGCATCTGTACCTGCTGTGAAGTTAACTGTTAATTCACTGATAGCGGTGTAGCCCCAATCGGAAGCAGAACTAATACCAAAATAACCTTGGTGGCCAATACTCACGTGTCCATTATTTAAATCACTGGCATTGTGGTATTCCCAAGTAACATTCTTTTCATCAGTCATTGTTCCTTCACCATTAGAAAGTGTTGGAGCATTATTGGCATTTAATGACATAGTAAAAGCGGAAGCCTTACTTGCTCTAATTGGATTATTAGCTGTAAAGAAAAGCGTACCTACTACCATTACTGGAAGCATAGCAGCGCCAATAGCAATTATCTTTTTCCCCTTTAGTAATGTCATGTAATACCCTCTTTTGCGAGTTGTGTAGAATTATAAACTCTTTTTATAATTTATGCAAATTATGTAGGTTGTAGATACTAGTGGATAGACAAAAAATTGAAAATTATTATAGGTCTGATTCTATAAGAATCAAACACCACAAAATCATCATATATAAAAATGTATTAAAAAACCTCTCGGTTGAGAGGCTTTTAGTTATTGAACATGTAACGTAACCGTATGTGCTACGACTGTTTCGTGTAGGTATCCGAGGTTATATGTGATGGTCACAACAACATCACCTGGCGTTATTGGATTGATATAACAAATATTGTTGCCATTGTTGTTCTTTTGACCCATATAGAGTGTTCCATATGTTTCATCTGAGATTACATAAGACACGCTGTTAATGGTGCCACAAACGCATTCTCTAATGAAGTATTTTTGATCGCCAGTACCACCGATTGTTACTTTATCCCAGGCGTTAACGATAATCGCGGAATTACCATAACAAGTCATTCTTAAGTTATCGATAATAATGAATCCGACTTTTTCACCCGCTGAGGTGTCATGGGTATAAATAGCGTTATCTTTAATAACAATACCTGTTACAGAAGTACTTAATGCATTTTCTGATAATTGGAGATAAGCATTAACGTAGCATTCCATGTGCCACCAACCGCCACCGATATCTTCATAAGTGAAACCTTTTGCTTCAGCGATTGTCTTTTCGTTTCCGAAAGCTCCATTAGCATTAGCCATCGCGGAAGTTGGATAACCAGGTGCTTTCTTAGGATCTCTCTTTTCAGCATAGTAGTAGTCGAACTCTACTTTCATATGTTTAATCTTGCCTAAAGTGGTTGGCTCGATATTAAAGATTGTTTCGTGGTTATTTGTGCTTCTTCCGTTAGTGGAAGTCAATCTTAAAGCTTTAGTGCTATGACCTCTCGGAGAAACATTTTGTGTTTCAACACTAACGTTTGTTGCATCGTGTTTTCTGAGGTTTTCAATCTTAGCTAAGTCAGTATCTTCATCTGGATCTTCGCCATTACATTCATAGTTAATGGTGACGGAATTAACATTCACTAAGGTATTACTTGTGTCATAAGCATAGAAGCGGATGAAGTTCCATCTATTCGCATTGATGGTTTCAACTCCAGTTGCTAATTTTCCAACTTCACTCCAGTCAATACCATCAAGAGATGATAACAACCAAAGTTCGCCGTTTTCACCTGCAGTAAAGTTTGCGGTAATGCCACTGATACCGCCATAACCCCATTCGGTGGAGGCGCTAATACCAAAATATCCTTGGTGGCTTAGACTAATGTGGCCATCATTTAAAGCGCTTGCATTGTGATATACCCAAGTAACATTCTTATCATCAGTCATGCTACCTTCCCCATTTGTGAGTACTGGAGCATTATTAGCGTTTAAAATAGTTTCATAAGCAGAGGCCTTACTAACTTTTAAATGAGCACCAAGAAAAGCAGTCTGCACAATAATAATTGGAAGCGCAGCAAAACCGATAGCAAAGAAAATCTTTTTCCTAATGGATATTTTCATATGGCCCCCCTTTTATGTTGCGGCTATTATATATAATTTTTGAAATTTTGACAAACTTCCTAGGGTTCAGAAGCAAATCAGTAGTGGATTATCAACCCAATTAACATCAAATACACATCAATACATTAAAATTGAATTTCTTACAATATTTCCTGCTATTATAAATAAAGCATTCTTTTTATATATTTAAATAAGGATTAAATAATATGTGATTATACCAAGAAAAATATGGCCAAATACGATTTTTTCGATTTTATTTGTATGCCTATGTATAAATATGTATAATAATGTTGAAAGGAGAAAAACCTATGATCAAATGGTTCAATGTTAAAGCCAAAAATGGCGTTGCATCTCTCTATTCAAATAACATCACATTAAATACGACCGCTATGTATCCGTTCGAAGATGCATACAAGGTTCAAGTGGGTTTAGATGATAACAGCAATATCGTTATCCAACCACTGACCAAAGCAGTCGTGGAATCAGGTGATTTAGACGAAAGTTGTCTATTGAAATTAGAGAGAAACAAAAGTTTCGCGAGAATCTCTTCTACCACATTAATGAAGCAAATCGGAGAGGCTCTCAATCTCAATTTATCTAAAGTCCCCGTCCAGTTCGAAACAAGCTGGGATCCTGAGGCGAATGTATTAACAATTCTCATTCAAGGGGGACAAAAGTAACAGCATTTCTGTAAGGGGTTAAAGAAATGGCCCTAAATACCAAATAAAAATTTTGAAAGAAGGAGGAAAAGTTTATGTTGAAGTATTTATGGATTTGGATTCTTATCGGTGTAGCAGTGTTAGTTTTATTAATAGTTTTCTTACTCTGCTCCTACACAAAAGCTGGTCCAGACGAAGCAATTATGATCTCTGGATTAGGAAAGAGAAAAATATTAAGAGGCAAAGCTGGTTGGCGACTCCCATTCTTACAAAGAAAAGATCGTCTTTCACTCAAAGTGTTCCAAGTTGACATTAAGACACGCGAGCCAATCCCAACACATGAATTTATCAACATTAACGTGGATGGTGTCGCAAATCTTAAGATTAGCAGCGATCCAGAACTCCTTGAAAGAGCGTTTGAAGCCACATTAGGAATGAGCCAAGAAGACCTCATCGAACAGGTCAAACAAGTTCTTGAAGGCAATATGAGAGAAATCGTTGGTACCGTTGGTATCCGCGAACTCGTCCAAGATAGAAAAGGTGTTGCCACAAAGGTTCAAGAAAATGTCATTCCAGACATGGGAAAACTAGGCATCGAACTAGTTAACTTCAATATTCAAAATTTCTCAGACAGAAATAATGTTATTGAAAACCTCGGTATTGATAACATCTCTCAAATCAGCAAAGAAGCAGCGATTGCCAAAGCAAACGCTGAAAGAGATGTAAGCATCGCAAGAGCAAAAGCTGCGCAAGATGCCAACGAAGCCGAAGTTAATTCCAAGACAATTATTGTTCAAAAGAATACTGAGTATGCGTTAAAAGAAGCATCATTAAAGATCCAAACAGACACCGCAAAAGCGGATGCTGATGCAGCATACAAGATCCAAGAACAAAAGAGACAAGAAGAAATCAATGTCGCAACAACCAATGCGGAAATCTCCAAGAGAGAACGCGAAGTCGAACTCGGCAACAAAGAAGTTGAATTAGCAGAGAAGAAATTAGCTGCTCAAATCAATAAGAAAGCCGATGCGGAAAAATACGCCGCAGAGAAAGCTGCCGAAGCAGAATTATTCAAGAGAAAAGCCGCCGCAGAAGCCGAACTCATCGAAGCACAAAGAAAAGCAGAGATTAAGAGAGTGGCCGCTGAAGCGGAAAGAAAAGCACGTGAAGAAGGCGCAACCGCCGTTAGAGTGGAAGCAGATGCCAATAAGGAAGCTGCATTAGCAGAAGCCAAAGGCATTGAAGCAAAAGGCCAAGCAGAAGCAGATGCCATCAAAGCAAAAGCCGATGCCATGAAATCCTACAATGATGCCGCCACACTCAAACTCATCCTTGAATCCAATGTCTTACCAGAAACAGTCAGAGCCTACAGTGAACCAATCGCTGCCGCCCTTGCACAAATCGATGGTATTACAATGTATGGTGAAGGCAATGAAGCCAAACTCGTCAGTGAGATTCAACAACACGGTGATCAAATCTTCGCAGGTTTGAATAAGACATTAGGCATTGACCTCAAATCATTACTACTCGGATACTTTGGAGACAAAGTGATTAGCAACAAAAAAGCATCACAAAACTCCTAATTAAATCTCATAGTAGGGATCCCCATTTCTTTGGGGATCTTTTTTTGTATAATAAAAGCAGTTATGAAAAGAAAAAGTACGATAGAAACTGAAAGATTGATTCTTAGAGAATTCAAACTCGGTGACGAGTATGAAATGTTTTCTAATTGGGCTAGCGATCCTGAAGTTGTTAAATACTTAACCTGGCCAATTCATGAGAATATTGAAGTCACTAGAAGCATTATTCAAAGTTGGGTAAATCAATATCAAGACCCCACAACAATTAGATATGGAATCACACTAAAAGAAAGTGGCGAACTTGTCGGCGGTATTGATGTTGTGAAATACATTGATGGCGTTCCAGAAGTTGGTTATTGCATGGCAAAGAAATGCTGGAACAAAGGCATCATGACTGAAGTATTCAGCGCTTTTAAAGATTATTTATTCACGGTAGGTTTTGAGAAAATAATGATTCGTGCAGAAGTTCCAAATATCGGAAGTAATAGAGTTATTCAAAAGAACGGTTTCCAATTCGTGGGAGTTAAACAAGAAATTAAACAAGATCAACTTGTTGATATTAACTACTACGAACTAAGTAGAATACTTGAAACAGATAGATTAGTTCTTAGACCGATGTCGGACTCTGATTATAAATCATTACAAGCGGTTATCTCCGATCCTGAAACAATGAAATATTACGCCGCACCATATGATGAGGCGGGTGTCCAGAAGTGGATTGATTGGTGTAAAGCTAGCCAGGCTAAAAGAAAATTCTCTCTTTGGTCAGTAATTCTAAAAGAAACTGGACAAATGATTGGTGACTGTGGTGTTTCTATGCAAATGATTGATGATGAGTTAAGACCAGAAATTGGTTATCACTTAAATAAGAAATATCATCGCCAAGGTATCGGCAAAGAAATGACACAAGCTGTAAGAGATTATTTCTTCACTCATTTCGAAGATAATGAAGTCTATTCCTATATGGATGTTAATAACGAACCTTCTTATAAAACCGCTGAAGCGAATGGCATGACATATCTCCATAATTACGTCACTAAAGATGGAGAAGAATGCAGGGTCTATCGCATCACGCGAAGTGAATGGGAAAAGTTAAAAAAATAACCACCGCTTTGGTGGTTTTTCTTTTAGAAAGTTATTGATAACGTTAGTGTTAATAACGCGACAGCGATAATCGGTAATGATATAACCGCGCCATACTTGATGAAATCTAAGAATGAATATTTGGTTTGATGTTCATTAACAAGATTGGTGAACATAATACCCGCAAGAGCGCCGGTAGGTGTTAAGAAGGCACCAATGTTACTACCAACGATTGAGGCATAGACCGCCATATTGTTATTACACATATCGGAGTAAAGAATACTCATTGGAATATTGTTGATTAAGTTAGAGACAAAGAAACTAGAGAAACCATAAGTCCAAATTGTATTTGTGTGACTTAAGAATTCTGCGAGTTTTTCGGATATCCCTTGATAGTTAATTGCCACAACCACGACAAACATTGATAAGAAGAACGGAATAAGTGGATAAGGTAGTTTCTTTAAAGAGCCTGTTAGATAGGTCCAATTCTTTTTGGTGACTAAACACATTACTAAAGTAAATACAAGCAAGGAAGTGGCACAAATGAGGGAAATTAACCACATTTCGACATGGATATAACTAGAGATAATCAAAAATACTAAACAAATTAGTAAATGACCTAGTCCGACGAACAAAGCAACCTTGTTTTCGATATGAACTTCTTCATCCACAATTTGAAGTGGAGTTTTGAGTTTTCTAAAGAAGACTAATAACAAAACACCATACTCAATTAATCCTGCACATAGTGTTGGTAACGCCATGATTTTGAAATAATCAAAGAAACCAATATTTGCGGATGTCGCTAAATATATATTTGTGGGGTTACCGATAATTAACATTAATGACCATGTATTAGCCGCAGAGAATTCCGCAACTAGATATGGGATTGGATTAATCTTTGAATTCTTGCAAAAGAAGCAAATAAATGGTGTGAATGTAAGAATCACAATATCGTTAGATGTGAATATAGTTAATGTTGCGGTTAATAGATAGAAAATAGTGAATAAAGCAAACTGATTATTCTTCGCTTTTTTCGCGGCAAAATTCGCTAAGAATTTAAATAGACCAACTTCATCTAAAAAGATGGATAAACAAGTCATAGAAAAGAACAAGATAATAATTTTAATTGGGTTAATCGTGGTGTTACTTGTTAGTTCAGACCAAACTTCTTTGATTGGTGCTAACCCGGTAACTAAAAGAATAATCGCGCCAGTTAAAGCAATTAACCAATAAGTGGATATGGAAAACTTACCAATCTTAATCTTTGGGAAGAAGAGGATTGATAGTGTGACGGATATGAATGTAATGCTAGAAATAATAATTGTTGGGATCATAAGAGCACGAGTGCTATTATGCGCTTTTTTTCGTAAAGGTGTATTAAATATTTATTTAAGCAATTTAAAAAAGCATATAACCTAAAACGATTTTAAGTTATAAATCATAATATATTTACATAATATTGAAAAATCTAAAAATATTTATATTTTTATATAAAAAATCATATTTTTTTGTATATTCATAAGTTTATTTTTTTACATATCGTGTTATATTTATCTCGCAAGCAAAAAATAGTTTCTCATTATTGTTGCTTAGGGGGTTTTACAATATGAAGAGTTTTATTAACGCTGCAGATTATGTTGAATTAGCAATTTCAGAATGCGGCAAAGAAGAATGTGTTAAGAACAAAGTTGTCTGTTTAGGACAAAGAGATTTTCATCTTTTCCATTATGTTTTATTAGGCAAAGGAACATTACAAATCAATAAAAAGGAATATCGTTTAACAAAGGGGTCCGTTTTCTTTATTCCTGCACACGTTGATGCATTCTATTATCCAGATAAAGATGATCCATGGGTTTATGAATGGGTTGGCTTTACCGGTTCAAGAGTGGATTCATATTTAGATGAATTAGGATTATCCGCGGATCATCCAATTGTTATTGATAGAAATAAAACATATCGTCAATACTTCAACGCGATTGTTAAAAGATATGTAAATAATGGTTATTCTGATATTTCATCATTAGGTGCTTTATATCAATTATTTGGCGAAATGATTTATGAAAAGTCCGGTGACCAAACGATGTCAAAGACATCAGTGACAGTGCAATTAGCGAAAGACTTTATTAAAAATAACTACCGCACAGATATCACAATTGAAGATATCGCGAAAAACGCAAATGTGACACCTAACTACTTGTCCGCAATCTTCCAAAAAGAAGAGAACATGACCACAAAGAGATATCTAACAAAAACAAGAATGACTCAAGCTATGTCTTTATTACAAAGCGGCAAGATGAAAGTCAAAGATGTCGCGGAAGCAGTGGGATATCCAAACCAACTTCACTTCTCTAATGAATTTAAAAAATATTTTGGTAAATCACCAATTGCCTACTTAGGCGAAGAAAAATAAAAGATGATTAAGCTATTCAAATTGGATAGCTTTTTCTTTTTGTTTGTTTAATACAAAACTATAATGATATTTAGCGAAGGTAATTAACTATGATAGCGATTGGAATTGATATTGGTGGTACCTCCATTAAAGGCGCAGGAATCACAAAAGAAGGTAAGGTCTTAGAAGTCTTTTCTATGCCTGTAGATAAAGCAGATACTCAAGAAGCCACAATTAATAAATTAATTGATGCAGTAAATAAATATATTAAAGAACAAGGTTTTAAAAAAGAAGAAATCTTAGGTATCGGTTGTGGTGTGCCAGGTGTTATGGACACTAAAACTGGTATTGTTACTTATTCCAATAATCTTAGATGGTTTGATTTACCAATCGTGGAAATGCTAGAAAAAGGTACTGGACTAAAAGTGAGAATCACAAATGATGCGAACGCTGCAGCATTAGGTGAAGCTAAATTTGGTTCCGGTAAGAAATATAAAAACATCATCATGATCACCTTAGGCACAGGCGTTGGCGGTGGCATCGTTATCGATGGCAAATTATTTGAAGGCAACTTAGGTAAAGGCGCTGAACTTGGCCACTCCGTATTAGTGATGGATGGCGAACAATGTTCATGTGGTAGAAAAGGTTGCTTTGAAGCATATGCATCTGCGACCGCATTAATTAGAGATACCAAACGCGCAATGGAACAACACAAAGAATCTAAGTGTTGGGAAGTCGCTGAAAAGTTAGGTAAGGTTGATGCACGTGTTGCTTTTGAAGCTGATAGATTGGGTGATGAAGTTGGTCATCAATTAGTGGAAAACTATGTGAAGTATCTTGGTGAAGGATTACTTAACTATTTCAATATCTTTAGACCAGAAGCATTGATTCTTTCTGGCGGTGTTGCAAATGAAGGCGAATACCTCTTATCAAGATTAAGAAAGTATTTCGAATTATATAATTACGGTTTCCAAGGAACACCAAAAGTTGAATTATTGGTGTCCGAACTTGGATACGATTCCGGCAAGATTGGTGCCGCAGCATTATTCTTCTAAAACAAATCATTAAAGGGGACAAATTTATGGCAAATTTTTATGAGGATCCAAACGATATCAAAAGAACAGCAAATGCCACATTATTTGAGGGGACTAAGAGTTACTTCAGTTTGCAATCCGGTCTTTTAATGTTGAGTCTTATCTTAATAATTCTCTCCATTATTGGTGATGTTATAGCAACATTCATAGTTGGAGCTAAAGTTAGTCCTACATATTTCTGGTTATTCACACTTGAGATTCCGTTAATTGTTTCCGCGGTGATTACTTGGAAGCTATATAAATATGCCTCATGGGCAATAGAAGAGCACAAAGATCTTGAAGAAAGACTAGAGCTAATAGAAGAAAGACTAAAACACATAAAATAAAAATCCTCACCTGAGGGTTTTTTAAATATTTTTCATACGTGCGCGTCATTCAAGGTTAATGACTGCGTGCGCGACCCTTATTTTTCCGTTTTTACAAAGTAATTTTTTATGTAAAATATTGAATGTTGAGAGGTACAAAATAATGAAAGTACAAAACAAACATTTAGTCATCTTATTTGCTGTCTTGCTTTTTGGCGGTCTTTGGGGATTAGTTGAAGCCTCTATAGGCAATGTTCTTCACATGGAGTGGGTACACGGAACAAGAAAACTCTTCTTCTCTTCTACAACCGTCTTATTGCCAATTGCTTATTTTTTAATGGGTGGTTGTTATAAGAAGACTGGTGCCGCGAGAAGTGTTATCTATATGGGAATTCTTGCTAGTGGTATCAAATTAATTAGCGCGCTTATCTTTAGAAGCAAATTAGAACCAGCGCTATATATGTTAGTTGAAGCCGCTACTATGAGCTTGGCGTTATTGGCCATCCGTCCAAAGAAAGTCATTTCCTTTGCAGGTTTAGGCATCTTCATTCTTGCTAGTACATCTTACTTATTATTAACAACTTTCTACCGCTTATCTAATACACCAGAGCTCACACAACAAAAAGTGGTTGATGATATTACAAAATATGTTTTCACTTATAACTGCGTTGCTATTCTTTATACATTCGCAATTGGTGCAGCAATCTTTGGATTAATCAAATTATCCGAAAAGTTCTCCTGGAACATGGAAGGCGTGAAGAAAGTTATTTATTCACCAATTACCGCTATGGCTATTGCGACAATTATGATTCCAGTAGTTATGGTTCTTGAAAACGTTAAATTCTAAAACAGTATTTATTTATAAATAAAACCAACTCAATCGAGTTGGTTTTTTCTTATTCAAATTTGATTTTGTCGTTGATGGCTTTTATTTTCTCAACACTGCATTTAACAACTTGTCTATCAAATGTTACAAAGCCGTTTAATTCATCTTCAACGTCACTTAATTGTGTGTAGATGGAAGCGGTTAATCCTTTACGGATGTTCTTGATAATATCTCTATCAATCATCTTCTCATAGGCATCTAACCATTTGTCTGTATTCTTGTAGACCTTATAGGTTTGTTTGCCTTTTCTCATGTGGTCTTTAATTGGTAAAACGAGTCCACCGAATTCAGAGACAACAACCGCACGGTTTTTGATTTTGCTATGACTTGGTATTTTCACTTTTTTGAAATAGACATGTAATGATTTAACATCACTAACACCTTGGTCATGCCAACCAGAAGCGTGGTCAAATAATCTAGTTTTATCTAAATCTCTTAGACCATAGTAGATATCTTTTGCATCGAATTGTCCCCAGCCTTCATTGAAGATTGTCCATAAGACAATTGATGGAGTGTTATATAAGTAATTGATAATATCACGGAATTCTTGCTTGGCTTCGATACGGCCCTCCATATCATTTCTACCAAATGCGGAATAGCGGTTATCTTTTTTGTGCTTACCAGTGATAAGTGGTTTTAAGACAATTGAACCTTTGTATTTTCCGCCTCCATTAATGAAGTCTTGCCACACTAATAGGCCCATACGATCACACTCGTAATACCAACGTGGCATTTCAATCTTGATGTGCTTTCTAACTGTATTAAATCCTAAGGATTTGATTAGACCTAAGTCAGCAACGTAATCCTGGTAGGATTCTGGCGTATACAAGCCACTTTTATAGTAACCTTGGTCAAGAACACCTTTCATGAAATAAGGCTTGTTATTTAAGGCAATTACCTTGTGTCCGTTATGCATCATCGTAGAGACTTTTCTCATCGCAAAATACGATGTTACTTCATCACCTTTTGTTTTCACGCTAAAGCGATATAAGAATGGATCTTCTGGTGACCAGAGATGTGGATTATCAACGTGATAGGCTACTTCTTCATTTGTAGGAATCGCTTTTTCTTTTCCAAAGATTTTAATTGTGGCTCCAGGAGCGTCACTAATAACATTGATTCTAATTTCACTGTTATCGACATCTGGTGTGATTCTTAGCTCTTGGATGTAATCGTTAGAAACACTCTCTAACCACACA
>JAEESX010000002.1 GCA_016290145.1 Caryophanales bacterium | reverse complement strand
CGCCAAGTCCGACATTGACCCAGACGGATCTGGAAAGATTATTGGTTTTTATGATAATAAAAAAGTTGGTCCTGGTTGGGATAGCGGTAGCACCTGGAACAGAGAACACGTGTGGCCAAACGTTAGAGATGGGGATAAGGTTGAAGATGATGCTCACATGGTCAGACCAGCCGCCGTTTCCACTAACAGTGATAGAGGTAGCAAAGGCTATGGTTCTGATTCATATGATCCTGGTGAATTTGTCCCATATTACAGAGGCGCCGCAGCTAGAATTATTTTCTATGCCGCAATTGCTGATACTTCCTTAAAAGTGGTTGATTATTCTTTCCCATATAATGGTGTTAGCGGTGGCAACCATGGTTATGATGTCGGAACAATGGGTTCTTTAAGCGAGATGCTTAAATGGAACCTTCAATATTTACCATCTGACACTACCTTTACTGGTGCTAATGATTTAGCGAGAAGGACTGAATTAAATAGAAATGAAGTTATTCAAACAGCCAGTGGAGGACAAGGCAATAGAAATCCGTTCATTGATCATCCTGAATATGCTTGTAAAATTTGGGGAGACACAAACGATAAAACAAGGGCTATTTGTGGTGGTCAAGTTACTCCTCCAGACGAACCAGATGATCCACTACCACCAGATGAAAGTCATCCAATAACCCTCAATATTGAAAGCAAAAACCTTGCAATTGGCGAGTCTTTTGACTTAATTGCTACAACTTTGGACAGTTCAGATGTCAATTGGGTCTATGATGAATACACATGTGAAATTCTCAATTTTGGTACCTTTACTACACGTAGCGGTGAACCATTAAAAGTTACTGCGATTAAAAATGGCACAACCACATTTACTGCTACATCAGGTTCAAACTCTGTCTCGTGCACAATTGTGTGCGGCACAGGTATATATCCAAACGACGACGGAAAAAACAAAACGTCAGTACCACTTCCATTAATTATTGGAATTGCGGCGGGTGTTGTATTAATCGCGGGTGTCGTTGTGCTCGTCGTTGTTTTAACGAGAAAAAAGAAAAGAGCATAAATAATATAAAAATCAAAAAGAATAGACTGCTTCGGCAGTTTTTCTTTATAAATAAATAATCTAACAATAACTCCCCAAATAATTCTTATAATATTTATTTAAATATTGCATAATATTATTTCCTGAGTTGGAAAAGATTGTTTATCTCTGGAGATCGTTATGAAACAAATTGCTAAGATTATTACCGCTTCACTCCTTGGTGTTGCTTTGTCAACTGGTGTGGGCCTTTCATTTGCTCACTCTGCTAACACAACTTATAACGCAGCTCACGCTTATTACACACCATCAAATACACATGAGGTTTCTGACACTCCCGCTGAGTTAAATAACTATTACAGCAGTATTGGTAGTTCTCTAACCGGGAATTCCCTTCTTTCTGCTTTGCAGTCTTTAAATAGTACAAAAAGAGCGCATTCTGTTGGATATAGTACAATGGGTACATCCACTTCAGGCGCTTTTATATATACCGATTATGATTTAAATAACACCGCAACCGATAGCAATGGACAAACATACGGAACAAAAGTTGCTAGTTTTTATACAAAAACTGCCGCTACCGATTGGAATAGAGAACACGTGTGGCCAAATTCTCATGGAGGAGGTACTGTTGATGATGACATCCTTCATACAAGACCAACAATTTCTTCAGAAAACTCATCGCGTGGTAATTCATTCTATGTAGAAGGTATGAATCATAGCGCTAACGGATGGGATCCTTATACCGCTGGTTATGATAGAGCATGTAGAGGTGAGTGTGCGCGTATTATTTTATATAGCGTGGTAGCAAACCCTAGTTTAAATCTTTCTGAATTAACAATTATTAGCAATGGACAATCTGGTTATTCAAATACAATGGGTCAAATGTCCACATTGATAAGATGGCACTTTGAATATTCTCCAAATGTCTATGAGATGAATCGTAATAATGGAGCGGAATATTTACAAGGTAACCGCAATCCTTTTGTTGATCACCCTGAATATGTCGCTAAGATTTGGTCCAATTTCAACTCTAAAGTTTCTGATTTATGTGATGAAAAAGCATCTATGTATGATGATTGGACTCCAGGAACATATTCAACATATGGCACAAATGATGCTGCTGGCGAGGTAACCCCATCAAATGGCATTACTATTTCAAGCACATCTGAAAGCTTATTAGTCAATGAAAGTACCTCTATCAGCGCAACATCAACTGATGGTTCTAATATTACATGGTCAACATCTAATTCTTCAGTCGCTACAATTAGTAAGACAACAGCGGCAAGCGGAACACCAATTACCATTACTGGTAAAACGGCCGGTTCTGCAACTATTACTGCAAGTGCGACAATCAGCGGAAAATCATATTCAAAAACGTGCTCAGTTTCTGTTAGTGAATCGGGTGGAGGACAACCTGGTGGCTACACTCTTGTAACAGCTGTATCTGCTTTAGCAAACAATGATAAAGTCGTTGTCAAAACAAATGCCAATTTAGGCGTTACTGGATTTAATGGTACAAAAGACGCTACAGTTTCTAGCACCGAATCAGAGTGGAAACAATTCACAGTAAAAAGCAAATCAGATTCAGGTTTCAAACTTTACGATGATGGTGCCAGCAAATATATTGCTTCACCTGGAGGAAACGAATTTAAATATGATACTACTGGTGGCATTTGTTCACCAGATACAAGCGGTCATTTGAAATGTAATAGTAGATTCTTGTGCGCTAACGGCACATATTATCGTTTCTACAGCGCTATTGATAGCTATGTGCCATTCTTTATCTATAAAGTCTCTGGACAAAGCGAAGCGCAAACATTTGCGCAAACATTCTTAACAAAAATAACATGTAACGCTAATGGAACAAGCGCTCCCACATACGCGGCTGGATATTCGTGGAATAAATTAAGTACAGATTTTAATGCCTTATCTACAGAAGATAGAAACACATTAAAAACCGCTACCGCCAATGAATCAGGAAACGCTATAGAACGTGCGATGGCGAGATACGACTATATCGTTAGAAAATATGGTTATACAAACTTTATTGGAAGAACCATTTCTTATAGTTCCAACACGATGTCCTTGATCAATAATAATTCAACAATTAAACTTGTTCTTATTATTAGTGTTATCAGTGTATTCTCAAGTGCCGCGTGTTTAACTATTTTCTTAAAGAGAAGAAAACATAGTGATTAGTTATAAACAAAGTTTATAAAAGAAAAGCGAATTTTGAATTCGCTTTTTTATTTCTTCTTTTTCTTCTCGGGCTTCTCTTCGTAATTAATGTAGTACTCTGTCAGCTTCCAGGAAGGATGTAATTCGTTGATCTTGTCAATAGCGGCGTTGAATAATAACGCTTCAGTTTTCTTTCTGCTCTTAGGTGTGTTACCAAAACATTTTCCCACGTCATTAATCGCGTATAGACATTCGCTCTTACTACCATCTAATAAGCCAGACATTAAGAGATAAGTACGAACACTAACCATTGATCTGTCATTAGAGATATCTCTTCTTTCAACCATCGGGACTTCTTTTTCATAGAACTCTTTTGCTTCTTCAAGAGGTCTAGTCATGATGTTGATATAAATCTTTTGGCATCTAGCCCTGACGTACACCTTTTCGGAGATGGTTGCCTTACCATTTAAGATGATATCAATAAGCTCTTCCGCTTCCGCAAATTTCTTCTGCTCTAAAAGCATATAAACCTTATTTAAGTTGAGATCTGCGGTAAAATTGGTGATTTCTGTGAATGTTGCAATCTCTACATCTGTGGCCCCTTGACTAATTGCGTACTCAACACGTAATAGTTCGTTAAAGGCTTTTTTGTTGGCAGCGTTGCCAGTCATTCTCATACGATAACCATCTGTCATTGCATCCAATCTAATAGGAATAATGTTATAAATTAGGATCATTCCACCGATAACACCCATGACTAATAAGAAATAGGCGAGGTTCTTTAATAAATCGTCGTTTCTATAAAGGGTAAAGACCACAACGATAATAATAATTTCAACAGCGTAGAACAATGAACCGAACAATAAATATGGTGTTGGATTTGGTTCTTTCTTGACGTCTTTTTTGGGTAGAATAACTGTTTCACCAGTTAAGCCATCATAACCTTTGAATTTGAATTTTGTCTTACCTTCTTCTCTATACCAAAGCAAACCTAGGATGTCCACAGATATGATGTCATATCTGCCCGCCTTGGCACCGGCGATGTGCGCCATTTCATACATGACAGCATTAAATAAAACGCCAGATAAAATTGCACCGAAAATATAGATGACATAAATGACGGTATCTAATCCAGAGTTCATCGCATGCTCACGCAAAACGGTAATACCAAACACTACCGCAATAGCGAGTATTAATACGTAAACAATAATTCCTGATACATCTTCTTTTCTCATAAGAGCACCTTCTTTCTATAGGCAAGAGTTATAAATAATTCTTGCTACTTCTCCGTCGAGTGGTTTAACAGGATGAGCCACTACACGTGTGCCGTTATCCGTTAATTTATTAATTAAACCATCTATATCGATTGCGCCGACTTTGAATTCCATAAGTCGAGAAGGCATACCTATATAACGGAAAAATTCTTCTGTTAATTTAATACCTTGTAAGGCGTTTTCTTTTTTGTCTGGATTTTGTAAGTTCCAAACGTTTCTTGCGTATTGATCAAACTTATCAATATCGTATTGGACATAATACTTTGCCCACGCTGGCCATAATACAGCAAGACCTGCACCATGGGCAATAGTTTTATACATACCGGAAAGACCATGTTCTAATTGATGAACAGGCATGCCAAATGGTTTTCCAATATTTGTTAAACCATTATGCGACAAAGAGGACATTAACATCAAGACCGCTCTTGATTCATAGTCTTCTGGATTTCTCATAACCTTTTGACCGGCTTTAATAACTGACTTTAATAATGATTCCGCAAATCCATCTGCAGGTTCATTCTCACTAGATGGTTGCATATATCTTTCTAAAGTGTGCATCATGATATCCACAATGCCACACGCTGTTTGATATGGCGAGACACTATATGTTAGTTTTGGATTTTCAATCGCAAATACTGGTCTTACTAAATCGGAATTGAATCCGGCTTTTCTACCCGCTCTATCATCTTGAATAACACAGGATGTAGACATTTCACTTCCCGCTGCGGCGATAGTTAAGATAACACCAACTGGTAATGCTTTTGTGGGTTTTGCTTTATGTGAATTGAAATCAAAGACATTTCCATCATAGTCATATACGCACGCGATAAGTTTAGCGGTATCAATAACGGAACCACCACCGATGGCTAAGATAAAGTCTGGCTGGAATTCTCTCACTTGATAGATGTTTTCTCTCACAAAATCCACGGTTGGATTGGGTCTAACGCCTTCAAGTAAGAAATATTTGATGTTCTTTGCTTCTATTTTGGTAATAACTTTAGTTAATAGGCCGTTTTTCTTCACGGAACCTTCGCCGATGATAATTAATACTCTTTTAACTTTTTCGTCGCTTAAAATGTCCCCAATGAGGTCTTCCTTATCAGGGCCGAAGTAAAGTTTGGTTTTAATTTGGAGATTAAAATCGATCATTTTTGTTTACTCCTAATAATTAATAAGCGATTAACGGCATCCGCAAATGCATTACTTGATTCAAATAAGAAGCAATTCAATAAACCTTCTAATGATTTACTCTTATATGTCGCTAAGTAATAGATGATCGAATGTGAATATCCTAAAGCATAGAATCTCGCGATTGATTTACGATCGTTGATATGTAACTTCTTGGAATCTTGAATTTGATTGATAAATCTTAAGAATGTTTTATAGCAAACGTTATAAATAAATTCTTCAGCGAGTTCTTTACCTGCGGAGTTAAGCGTGGCATCAATGAAGCCTTTATTCTTTAAGTAATACTTATAGATATAGACAAGTGCGTCATTAACATTTTGTGCTTCTTCTAATTCAGGAATTTCTTCATTTAAGAAAATCAAAGTTAATAAATCATAAATATCGTGGAAGTGATAATAAAATGTCTGACGATTGACCTTACATTTCTTTGTAAGAGTCGTCACTGAAATAGAGTCCAATGGGACTTCAGACATCATATTCTTAAGAGCTTCCGCTAAACGATATTCGGTTTTCATTATTTGAGTTTACAATACTCCTTGATTATCTCTGAGCCAACTGCGGCGTTATTTAATACTAATTTGATATTTGATTCTAATGAATCTCCACCTGTTAATTCGACGATTGTCTTTAATAAGAATGGAGTGGTTTCTTTACCTTTAATACCTTGTTCATTCATCATCTTTAAGGCTTTTTCAATTGCCTCATCGATGACTTTCTTATCCATAGAATATTCTTCTGGGATTGGGTTACAGATTAAGATACCACCTTGGAGATTATTCTTTTCTTTTTCAAACATTGCTAATGCCGCTTCTTTAGCGTCCTCTAATTTGTAATCAACTTTGAGTCCACTATGAGCGGTATAGAATGCTGGCAATTCTTCTGTTTTATATCCAAGCACTGGAACACCCATTGTTTCTAAGTATTCAAGTGTTAATGGTAAATCTAAGATGGCTTTAGCACCGGCACAAACCACTGTAACATTAGTCTTCGCTAATTCTTGTAAGTCAGCGGAGATATCCATAGTTTCTTGTGCGCCTCTATGAACACCACCAATACCACCTGTAACGAATAATTTGATACCGGCTTGGTTAGCGATGATCATTGTAGCGGCCACTGTTGTTGCGGCCCATAATTTCTTAGCATAGACAACTGGTAAATCTCTACGAGAAACTTTAATAATTCCTTTTCTCTTGCCAAATTGTTCAATTTCTTCTGGTGTCATCCCAACGATGGCATCACCATCGATGATACCGATGGTTGCAGGAACTGCACCATGTTCACGAATGACTCTTTCCACTTCTAATGCGGTTTGGACATTCTTTGGATATGGCATACCATGACTGATGATGGTACTTTCTAACGCTACGACAGGTCTATTTTCCTTAATAGCGGATAATACTTCTGGATTAATCTTTAGCATTTTGATGTTCTCCTTTAAATACTTCAACGACGTATGAAACGATTAAATATATGGCTACTGCTAACACTATAATTATAGCAATTGCAAACCAGTTAACTAATGTTAGAGACGGGAAGTCGATACCAAATGTGAGGAACTTATAAACAAATGATTCAGTGTCACTAACCTTGAATGAAATGAATCCTGCTGCCACTAATAAACTAACTTCTACAGTTGCAGCACCAGCAAATACGATGGCGCGATATTTATTAAATGGTAAACAGATTTTTAATAAGACCACTAAGCCTAATACTGTAAAGACAATAACACTCATTGTTGCAGCAGTATGCATTTCATACACGCCTGTGTATTGAATGGTGTTGTCTTGGAAGATATGAAGCATGTAGATAGAGGCTACTGAAATTATAATTGTGGCAAAGCCGGGAACGGCTTTTCTAAGAATACTTCCAATAAAGCTTCCTTTGAGTGGTTCTTGATTTGGTTCTAATGCTAAGAAGAATGATGATAAACCAATATTAATGAGACTCCATAATTGGAAGTGTGTAGCTTCGAATGGATATTTAAATTCTTTACCTAATATTGCGAACAAAATTAAGAACACTAATGTTGTGGTCATAGAGAACATAGTCTTCACTAAGAATAATGAAGATGTTCTTTGTAAATTATTGATAACTCTTCTACCTTCAGCGACTACGCTTGGTAATGAGTTGAAATCAGAATTTGTTAAAACGATGTGTGAAACGTTTTTCGCTGCTTCAGAACCGTTGTTCATAGCGATACTACAGTCTGCACGTTTTAAGGCCAAGATGTCGTTAACACCATCACCTGTCATGGCGACTTTTTCGCCTTCATTCTTTAAGGCTTGAACGATAATTTCTTTTTGGTCAGGATTCACTCTGCCAAAGATGTCATATAATGGGGCAACTTTAGCAACTTCATCATCACTTAATCCCGCAAGAGAAATATATCTTTCAGCACCTTCAATACCAACTTCAGAAGCAATATGACTAACGGTCTTTGGATCATCTCCAGAAATGACTTTGATTTTCACACCGTTGTCTTTAAACCATTTAAATGTTTCGATGGCGTTTTCACGAATATGGTCTTGTAAGATTATTAACGCAATTGGATTTACTTCATTTTGAATCTTGCTATCTTTGATTGGTTTAGATGATTTGGCTAAGACTAAAACTCTATCACCATTGTTGGTGTATTCTTCACTTCTTAAAACGAGTGAATTCAAGTTAGGAATATTCAAGAATTCTTGAGCACCTAATACATAGGTTTCTCCACCTTTAAATGTCGCAGCGGAGTATTTGTTTTCACTGTTGAATGGTAATGCCTCCACCACACCTTTTGTGGATTCATAGTTGAAGTATTTCTTTAATGCTTGAGCGGTAAAGTTATTGTCTTTTGTGGCGTGCAATAAGTTAGACATGATTTGAGAGATGTCTTCGGTTGTGCATTTATCTGGACCAATAATTAAGACTTTCTTAACTTCCATATTTCCGTCTGTGATTGTGCCTGTCTTATCGGCACATAAAACTGTGGTTCTTGCTAACATTTCTACTGAGTAGAAATCTTGTACTCTAGCGCCTTTCTTAGAGAGTTTAAGAACCGCAACCGCAAGAGCGACAGACGCTAATAAATATAGACCAGCAGGAATCATGGAAATCATACTTCCAGAGATACCTTTAATTGATTCTTTGAATTCAGCGTAATTGAATGCGCCATTTTCAGTGAATCCACCTTTAACGAAGTAGATAATTCCTGTAGCTAAAGCTAAGGTAACAACGATAGAAGCAATGATTCTAAATAACCAAGTTAATGTTTTCAATATTTCAGATGGTGAACGTTTGAATTTCTTGGCCTTAGATTGAATTGTTTCAATATAGCTTTCTTCACCGATCTTTTCGGCACGCATGTTCCCGTTTCCGGACACCACAAATGAACCTGAATATAAGAAGTCGCCAGGATTCTTCACGATGTTTTTAGATTCACCAGTAAGTGCGGATTCATTAACGATTAAAGAACCGCTTAGTAATGCACCATCAACGGAAATTTGGTTTCCACTTTCTAAACAAATCAAATCATCAAGAACGATATCTTTGGCTTGAATAGTAACTTGTTCTCCACCTCTAATAACTAGGTGTTTTGGTTGATTGAGAACTCTGAGTTTGCTCATTAAATGACGGGCTTTAATATCTTCGTACAAACTTAAACCGATATTAGGAATTAAGACCACTAAGAAAGTAAGCCCTACCCAGTATTGTGCGGCAATCATTAAACCAGCAACACAGAATAAGAGAATATTAAACAAAGAAAAAACGTCGGTGAGAATAATTTCAAAATAGGTTTTGCCAACAACCACTTTTGTTTTGTTAACTAAACCTAATTTCTTTCTCTCTTCAACTTGTTCTTTAGAAAGACCTTTTGTTAAAGGAGGTAATACTCTTTCAATACGTTCTTCGTTTTTCATATACGTGTGTTTATATAATAAAAAACTTGGACTCAATTGTTAAGTCCAAGTTTGTCATTTACTTTGCCTTTTAGCTTTGAAGTAGCTTGTGATTATTGAAGAACATTCTTCTTTTAGAACACCAGATATCACTTCAGGATGATGATTAATGTTATTTGCCTCAAGGACATTTATTGATGATCCAAGTGCACCGCCTTTTGGATCAGAAGCACCATAATACACTTTATTGATTCTTGATTGGATAATCGCCCCACTACACATAATGCATGGTTCTAAAGTGACATAAATGTCACATCCTTCAAGTCTCCAGCTATTTAGTTTCTTGCTAGCCTTATTGATTGCGATGATTTCTGCGTGTCCAATTGGGCTTTGATTTGTCTCTCTTTGATTATGTCCACGAGCGATAATCTTACCATCTTTAACAATGACACATCCGATAGGAACTTCATCAATCAATTCCGCTTTCTTAGCTTCCTTGAGAGCTTCTTTCATGTATTTAATGTATTTTTCCATAAAAACAAACCACCGCACATGAATAAGATACTTAAGGCTGCTGCATTCCTGCCCTGACCTGGTTCATAGATACCCATCGCGATGGCGGTGTAATTATATAACATAGTTGTTTTGTTTATCAATAAAGACAAACAAAAAGAGGATTTCTCCTCGTTTTGCTAATTAACAGTGATAAACAACGTTTATCTGATCAACTGTTGCAGTAGAGATTCCGCCAAGATAGCAAGTAACATACCCGTAAACAGTTATTTCATTATAAGTAATATATGTTGTTGTAGTTGTGTTTTCGCCATATCCTGAGGTAAAACTTCCTAGAAAAGTAATGTGATCAAACGTCGCCATTTCAAGATTGAATTTAAATGAAAGAGAATAGTGACCGTCTCCGGCTCCGTCTTCAATGGTGAATATGTGGTTGTTTTCTTTCCAAGAAAGACTTTCTCCATAAAGAATTCCATAGTCATCTAAACCAAACGTGTTTCCTTTAGGTGTTTCTTTTTCGAAATAAATCCATGCAATGTTTGTATTGATCATTTCAGACTCCGTTTCATCAACATCATTTGCAGTGAATTGAATTTGATATTCTGTAGCGCTCGCTGTTTGAGGTTTGATGTTATTTCTAAACGCAAATCCTAAGCTTGCTGTGATGGTTAATACCGCTGCCGCTGAGAAAATAATTGGAAGTTTCTTTTTCATAGTGAATTCCTCCACACCGTTATCTATTCTATATGAATTAGATAAGAAAACAATTTAATAAAAAATACCGCAAAGCGGTACTTTTAATTTTTGAAAATTATTTAACTGGTTTTAAGACCTTGATACCACCCATGAATGGTTGGAGAACTTCAGGAA
Source organism: Caryophanales bacterium (assembly GCA_016290145.1). Lineage (GTDB taxonomy): Bacteria > Bacillota_I > Bacilli_A > RFN20 > CAG-826 > RUG13091. The sequence goes on along the minus strand of JAEESX010000002.1, from coordinate 37,785 downwards.
CTAAGACTGAGCCATCTTCTTGTTGATATTGTTCTAAGATCGCTGGGAAGATACGGCTTGTGGCTAAGCCAGAAGCATTCAATGTGTGCATGTATTTGGTTTTACCAGTAGCTTTATCTCTATAACGCATCATGCCGCGTCTTGCTTGATAATCTCTAGCATTACTTGCGGAGCTGACTTCTTTATAGATTCCAATACTTGGAATAAAGACTTCGATGTCATATGTTCTAGCCATGGAGTGAGAGATGTCACCTGCTGCTAATTTACTGACTTGGAAGTGTAAGCCTAATTTTTCCACTAAGGAAACAGCTTTATTCACTAATTCTTGGAAGGCTGCATCGCTGCCTTCTTGTGTGGTGTATTGAACCATTTCGACTTTGTCGAATTGATAACCACGAATCATACCTCTTTCTTCAGTACGGTAGCTACCTGCTTCTCTACGATAGCATGGTGTGTAAGCGAAGAATTTTCTTGGTAAGTCATCTTCGGATAAGATTTCGTTACGGTATAAGTTAACTAATGCTGTTTCAGCGGTTGGTAATAAGAATCTCTTTGGTTCAAGTCCTTCAAGCCAGAAGACATCTTCTTTAAATTTTGGGAATTGACCAGCAACTAATCCGGATTCCTCATTTAATAAATGAGGAGGTAGGATAAATTCATAACCATCTTTTAAGTGTTCGCTGATGAAGAAATTTAAGATTGCCCATTCGAGTCTGGCACCTAAGTTTGTATAGATCCAGCTACCACGACCAGCAATTTTTCCGCCTCTTTCATAGTCGACTAATCCGAGGGATTCTGCTAATTCAACATGGTCTTTGATTTTGAAACCAAACTCTGGTTTCTTGCCATATGTGTGAATAACTTTGTTATTCTCTTTGCCACCACCGACGAGGTCTTCATCTGGGATGTTTGGAAGAACAACCATGAAGTCATAGATCTTTTGATCTAATTCTTTTAATTTTGCTTCATTTTCAGCGTTATTCTTTGCGATTTCTTTAACTTTAGCGAAGATTTTAGAAACATCTTCACCATTTTTCTTAGCTTGAGGAACACTTGCGGATAAGCGATTCATTTCCGCTTTGTTGCCTTCAACACTTTGAATCAATTCTTTTCTTTGGGCATCCCATTCCAATAATTCTTTGAAATCGGTATCCCACATTTTTCTTTTGAGTAATTCTTTTACTTTTTCTGGATTTTCACGGATTCGATTAATGTCCAACATAATTAATTTCCTTTATTTTGATACTTTCTTAATATTGATTTGCTCGAGATAGAACCATCTTAATTGTTCACCGATTGCTTGAAGATTACATTTGCTAGCAAATGTGTATGCTTCATCAATTGTAGGTTTTAACTTCCCTGTTAAGTAATCTTTAATGAGAGAAGTTAATGTCTCTGAGAACTCTCCTAAGTACGCGGTTTTTCCGTCTTCTAATAAGTCAGAATAGACAGCTTGCTTACGAGCAATTATCTGGCATTTTGCCGCCATCGCATCCATTATACTCACAACACCTGCTGTTTTGTATCCTGGAAGCACAAATACATCGGCATTTAATAATCCGCTACGATAAATATCGTCTGGAATTATATTAATAAATTTGAGGTTCTTTGGAGCACTAGAAATAATTTTCTTAACTTTTAATGAATTATAAACGCCTGGTATAGTTTCTCTACCTATGTAATAGAACACTGCTTCTGGAAGCATTTTTGCGGCGTTAATAAACGCATTGATACCTTCCATATTCATATCGTATTCACCTAAACCAATAACAAGTTTGCGTTCAGGATCTTCTCTAAAGTAACGATGGAAGATTGTTTTCTCATCTTCTCTAGAGAAATCAAAACGTGCCATATTGATTCCAGGTAAGGCGATGGAGATATCTGTGGTAACTCCACTATTAACAAGGAACTCTCTTACAGATTCTGAAGGAACAAGGACCAAATCAGCCTTATTGAGGAACCTTAGAGCTTTGCTTGTAAGTTCGGTTGTCCTAACACCGTCTTTGCTCTTATGTTCGAGATATGATGCCAAAGGATCGTCTTCGCAATATAATGCGCTGACCACAACAGGGATATTGTTTTCTTTTGCATCATTAAGCTTGTTTTCATCATCTGGCGAAATCAAATGAACAATATCGTATTTATCAACGATGCTTGTTGTGTATTCGACCCCGACCATTTCGAGGGCGCCCTTAATGGTTTTTCTCAAACGGACACCCTCAAAATCGGAAGCTTTTTTATTTGGTTGAAAACTAACCAAAACTTTCATAATTATTCTTCAGCGTTTTCTGCTGCTGGATTTTCCGCAGCTTCTTCACCTTCGACAGGTTCTTCAACTTCATCACTTGGTTCTTCATGTGGAACGATAGCGATAGAAGAGACTCTTTGTCTACCTTCGAGGTTCATAATTTTAACACCTTGTGTGTTACGGCTTGCAACACGGACTTGTGCTAATGGTGTTCTGATAACGATACCAGCATTTGTGATGACCATTAAATCATCTTCTAAATTAACTGCGCGCACAGCCACAAGATTACCAACTTTTTCAGTGGCCTTTAAGGTAGAAACACCTCTTGTACCACGTTTGGTAATACGATATGTTGGTTCGCCATCATCATCGATAGCTTTGGTCATCTTGCCATAGCCTTTATCGGTAACGACTAAGATGTGATCGCCTTCATAACTTGCGGTGACACCAACAACTCTAGCGTTGTCGATTAATTCAATACCTTTAACACCGGATGCGCTACGGCCCATTGGTCTAACTTCGTTAGTTGGGAAGTTAACCATCTTACCGTTAGATGCAGCAATACCGACTAATAAGTCTTGTGTGTATTCACCTTGTTCGTTAGCAAATTCTGGAAGTTCGATCTTTTCAGAAACTTGTTTAACGTCTAATAAGTTGTCGCCTTCACGTAATGTGATAGCAATCTTACCGTTTTGACGGATGGATTCGTATTCTTTTAATGGAGTACGTTTAACAATACCTTCAGTCGTGAAGAACATTAAGAAACGATCATCTCTGTATTCATTAACAGCAATGATGGATTTAACATTTTCACCTTTTTCGATATTGATTAAGTTAATCACTGGAACACCTTTACCTGTTCTTTGATATTCAGGAACTTGGTAACCGCGGATACGATAAACCTTACCTAAATCTGTAAAGAACAATAAGTCGGTATGTGTCTTTGTGTAGACCATTAATTCAACGACGTCGTTTTCATTTAAGGATGCGCCTCTAACACCACGACCACCTCTATTTTGTGTTCTGAATGTGTCAGCGGATAATCTCTTAACATAACCACCTCTACTTAATGTGATGACAATATCTTCTTGTGGGATTAAATCTTCATCATCGATGGAGGCATCACTATTAGTGATTTCTGTACGTCTTTCATCACCAAATTTATCTTTGATTTCGAGTAATTCTTTAATGACGACTTCGACTTCGTTTTCTCTGCTGGAGAGGATTCTCTTGTATTCAGCAATGTTCTTTTCAAGTTGCACTCTTTCAGCTTCTAACTTTTCATTTTCGATACCGGTTAATCTACGTAAGTTCATAGCTAAAATAGCTTGGACTTGTGGTTCTGAGAAACCGTATTTTTCCATTAATTTATTAGTAGCGTCTTCTGGTGTAGAACTTGCTTTAATGATATCAACGATATCATCAATGTTATCGTGACATTTGATTAAACCAATAACAATGTGATCACGGAATTCATCTTTTTCTAATAAGAATTTTGTTCTTCTTTCAATAACGTTGACTTGGAAGTCTAAGTATTGTTGAAGCATGGTTCTTAATGAACACACTTTTGGCGCGTTGTCCACTAAGCAGAGGTTGATGATACCAAAGCTAACTTGTAATTGAGTCATCTTATAAAGTTGATTTAATAAGACTTCTGGAATTGCATCTCTTCTAACTTCGATAACAACACGGATACCATCTTTGTTGGATTCATCACGGATGTCGGTAATGCCATCGATAACTTTATCTCTGACTAAGCCAGCCATGTTTTCAATCATGTTAGCTTTGTTGACACCATATGGAACTTCATCAACAACGATTCTCTTTAATCCACCGTGTTCACCACGATCTTCGATGTGACATTTAGAACGGATAGCAATGCTACCTGTACCGGTTTCATAAGCTTCTCTAATACCACCACGGCCTAAGATTAAACCGCCGGTTGGGAAGTCTGGGCCTTTAACATATTCCATTAATTCTTCAGTGGTGATTTCTGGGTTTTTGCTTAAAGCAACAACACCATCAATAACTTCATTGAGGTTGTGTGGAGGAATGTTTGTGGCCATACCAACAGCGATACCACTTGAACCGTTAACTAATAAGTTAGGGAATCTAGATGGTAAGACTGATGGTTCTTGGTCAACACCATCGTAGTTGTCGACGAAATCAACAACATCACATTGGATGTCTCTGACCATTTCAAGAGCCATCTTGGCCATACGAGCTTCAGTATAACGATAAGCAGCTGGTTCGTCGCCATCGATAGAACCGAAGTTACCATGACCTTCGACTAACATATATCTCATCGCAAATGGTTGCGCTAATCTGACTAATGCGCCATAGATAGCAGCATCACCATGTGGGTGATATTTACCCATAACGTCACCGACGATACGAGCACACTTTTTAAATGGTTTATCAGGTGTGTTGCCTGATTCGGACATAGAATAAACAATTCTTCTATGAACTGGTTTCATACCATCTCTAACATCAGGGATAGCACGAGCAACGATTACGCTCATTGCGTAATCAAGGAATGATTCTTGAACCAATCCAACTGTATCGACATCAGTTAAGCCAGCGACGATACCAGATTCTAATTCTTGAACTTCTTCTTCATTAACTTCGCCTTCTTCAGCGACTTCTTCGTTAACGATTTTTTCTTCATCTTCGAATAACATAGTTTCGTCCTCCTTCATTAGATGTCTAAGTTCTTCACGAATTTAGCATTAGCGTGAATGAACTCTTTACGTGGATCAACATCATCACCCATTAAATCGGTGAAGACTTGTTCCGCTTTGATAGCGTCATTGAGGGTAACTCTGAGCATCTTACGGTTCTTTGGATCCATTGTGGTTTCAAGTAATTGTTCGGCGTCCATTTCACCAAGACCTTTATAACGTTGGAATGGATAGCCAGGTTTTAAATTGAGCTTCTTTTTAATAACTTCAAGTTGCTCATCAGAGTATGCATAGTATTGTTTGCCATGATACTCAACTTTATATAGAGGAGGTTGTGCGATATATACGTAGCCTTCTGTAATAAGAGGACGCATAAATCTGTAGAAGAATGTTAATAGCAAAATACGAATGTGACTGCCGTCAACATCAGCATCGGTCATAATAACGATCTTGTGGTATCTGATTTTAGAGGTATCAAATTCCGGATCAATGCCACCACCGATAGCGGTAATCATGTTACCGATTTCAGCGTTGGCGAATATTCTCTTAGCTTGTGCTTTTTCGACGTTTAAGATTTTACCACGTAGTGGTAAGATAGCTTGTGTTTCACGGTTTCTACCGTTCTTAGCACTACCACCAGCGGAGTTACCTTCAACGATGAATAATTCGCATTCTTCTGGATTTTTACTGGAGCAATCTGCGAGTTTACCTGGAAGAGTGGTTAACTCAAGAGAGCCTTTTCTACGGAAATCTTCACGTGCTTTACGAGCCGCCATACGAGCGTTCGCAGCCATGACGATTTTTTCCATAATCATTCTTGCTAAACGTGGGTCTTCAAGTAAGAATCTTTGGAATTGTTCGCTGACAATACCATTAACGATTTTTCTCACTTCGGAGTTACCTAATTTAGTCTTTGTTTGTCCTTCAAATTGTGGGTTTGGATGCTTGACTGAGATAACTGCGGTTAAACCTTCAGCGATATCATCATAGGTTAAGTCATCTTCGCCGTCTTTTAAGAACTTGTATTCACGACAGTAGTTGTTAACAATCTTTCTCATTGCTTCTTTGAAGCCTGTTTCGTGCATACCACCTTCGTGGGTATGAACGTTATTACAGAATGAGTAGACGTTTGCGCTATAACCATCATCATATTGGAAAGCGATTTCAGCATACACGTGAGCGGTTGCACCGCTTGCTAATGTAATTGGGACTGAACCTTCGCAATAAATGACTTCGTCAAATAATCTAGTTTTGTGATTGTTAATGAATAAGACGTATTCTTTAATACCACCTTTGTAGCAGAAGCTTTCTTTAACTTGTTGTTCGCCTCTGTCATCAATAACAGTGATTCTAATGCCTCTATTCAAGAAGGCTGTTTGTCTCATTCTGTCACGGATTGTGTCGTAGTTGTATTCGGTTGTGTCTTGGAAAATAAGTGGGTCTGGTTTAAATGTGACTTTGGTACCATTTGCGTCTTTTGGACATGTACCGATTTTCTTTAAGTGATCAACAATGTGGCCACCATTTTCGAATTTGATGTAATAAACACCACCATCTTTGTTAACGGTAACTTCACACCATTCGGATAAGGCGTTAACAACTGAGGCACCAACACCGTGTAAACCACCAGAAACCTTATAACCGCCACCTTCACCGAATTTACCACCAGCGTGTAAGACTGTATAAACAGTTTCAACACCGGATAATCCACTCTTAGCAACGACGTCAACAGGAATACCACGACCATTATCAACAACTGTGATTGTGTCACCTTTATTAATTGTCACTGTAACTTCTGTGCAGTAACCCGCTAATGCTTCGTCGATAGAGTTATCAACGATTTCCCACACTAAGTGGTGAAGACCAGCAGCGGATGTTGTACCAATGTACATACCTGGTCTTTTTCTAACTGCTTCAAGCCCCTCTAAGACTTGAATGTTGGTTGCTGTATATTTAGCGTCAGCTTTTTCTAATTGAGCTTCTTCCTCGTTCATTTCAGAAACTTCTACTTTAATTTCTGGAGCAGGAGTTTCAGCTTTAGCTTCTTCAGCAGCAACGACTTTCTTTTCTTCTTCCATTAGAAGACCTCCTTTTGTTCATTTTTCTTTATTTGGTATTGGGAGGCACCCTCTACCTCAAGTTTGGTTGCAGTAACGAATACCTGATCAAACTTCTTTACAAAATTTATTAGTCTTTGACGATGCGCTTGGTCTAGTTCGCTCATCACATCATCAAGTACTATGACCGGCCTCTTATCCTTGTCTTCGATCAAGAAGTAAGGGGAGAGTTTTAAGGCCAAGGCCACAATTCTGTTCTCGCCTTGAGAACCAAATTGGCCGATATCACGCCCATTTAGACTGATTGAGAAGTCTTCTCTGTGCACCCCTATGGATGTTGCTTTTGCGTGTAAATCTCTTTCCTCAGCCCGTTTAAATGCGTCTAATGCATTCTTTTGGAAGTCCTCATTGTAATCAACAAATGGTTTATAATTGATTTCGAGTTTTCCATTAACGCCCGTGAGCGCGCGCGTTATTTTTATAAGGATATCATTGATATCCTTGACATACATCTGTCTATAACTGACGATTGGACCACTTAATTTGACGAGCATTTCAGTGGTTGTTTCAAGTAAGACAGGATCAACCTTATCGCTTTTTAAGAGTTCGTTTCTCTCTTTCAAAACCTTGTTATAACGGTTGATATAATCCAGGTATGGTTGGCTCTTTTTAGATAGGTTGATATCTATAAAATTTCTCCTGGTTTTTGGTGAATCCCTAAACATCAATACGTCTTTGGGCTCAAATAGTAATACGTTCATGCAGTTGGAGAGTTCCGATATCTTAGATATCGCTTTTCCATTAATGAATACGTGCTTGCCAGATTCAGAAATAACGATTTTAACTTTTCTTTTTATTTCTCCTTCTTCGCAAACTGCGGTAATCTCCGCGCTGCTTTTACCTTTTTGTATGAGATCAACATCTTCTGAGGTTCTAAAGCTTCTCGATAAAGATAGATAGTAGATAGCCTCAACGATATTGGTTTTCCCCGCCGTATTAGGACCAGTCAATATGTTCATCTTAGGCGAGAACTCATAAGTAAGGTTTGAATGATTTCTGAAGTTCTTGAGGGAAAGTGTCTTAATAATCATGGCCTTATTTGATTACAAAGACGCCGCTAGGCAACTGAATTTCGTCTCCGCTGTACAATTTACGACCTCGACGGTTTTCGCGCTCTCCATTGACCAAAACCACCGTTTCCGCCAAATATGACTTAACCATTCCTCCGGTAGAAATGGTACCTGTGATTTTGAGCAAAGATTGAAGAGTGATATATTCTTCACCTGCGTTTAAAGTAATGATTTTTGGGCCCACAAAAAACTCCTTGAAACAATTATACATTATATAAATAAAAAAGGGAATAAAATATTCCCTCTTCTATTATATTCTCTAAATTGGGCTTTTTTGGCCTAATATGTCCTCACTGGTGTGACAATTTGGATGACCGAGTCATCTGAGATGTTTCTGATAACAAACGGCTTCATTTCGCCCACAAATTCAAACTTCACATCTTCACAAGATAAAGCTTTAACTGCAGCGACAACAAATTCACTATTGAATGAGACCTTTAATTCTTGTCCAACAAACTTGAAGACGTCGATTTTTTCTGTAGCGGAACCGACTTGTTGGCTCTTAGCAGAAATTTCAATTCCGTCTTCGCTCATGGAGAGATCAACAACGTTTTCTCTTTCCACGGATAAGATGTTTGCACGGTCAATGGCTTTGATAAAGTCATTGGCATTAACTTCTAAGTGGTAGTTTGTAACGCGTGGAACAATATTCTTTGTATTTGGATATTCGCCTGCGATTAGGCGTGAAGCAACAACTGTTCTTCCGAGTAAGAATAATGCTTTCTTATCACTGAAGGAGACATCAACTGAATCGAGTCCTTCTAATAAGTGGTCAACTTCCACCATCATTTTGGCTGGAACGTTAGCAACAAAGTGGACATTTGGATCAATGACAACTTCTTTTCTAGCCATACGAGCTGAGTCGGTGGCGGTTGCTGTTAATAAACCATTATTTGCTTCTAAGTTGATAGCTGTTAAAACAGGTCTTTGTTCTTTAGTGGATGCTGCAAATGCTGTTTGTGAAACTAAAGCGTCAAATGTGGATTTCGCTAAAGTGAGCTGTGTACCTGTTGGATCTAAATCTAAATCTGGATATTCCTCTGGTCTAACACAGTTAAGCTTGTACTCTGAACGGTTATCACTAACTGTGGCAATTGTAGAATCAATAACATCTAAGGAGATTTCTTCAGATTCCATCTTTCTTGCAATCTCAATAATGAGCTTTGCATTAATCAATGTTCCACCTTCCTTGAAGTTTCTGATAATTTCCACACCATTAAATCTATATGGTACTTGTGTTTTGATTGTTAAGTCATAGTTAGAACCCGTGATAAATAAACCATTTTCATTAAGTTCTAATTTAATATTGGCTAAAACAGGATTAGCAGTTTTACTACCTACTGCTCTACCAGCAACTAATAAACCTTTAAGAAATTCTTCTCTTTTGATTGTAAATCTCATATTAATTTCCTTTCATTTATTATATTAATAATAATTATAATGTATGTGGATTTTGTGGATAACCTTGTTAATTGGTACAAAATTGTTCACTTGTTTTTATTCTACCACACCACTTAGACATTTGAATATTTTATTTTTAATAAACGCATTATGGTTTTAGGCGTTTTTCTAATTCGGTGATCGCTTCTTTTAACGACTCATTAGTTTTCAACTCTTTATCCACCTTCGAGATAGCTGACATAACAGTTGTATGGTCTTTACCACCGAACATGTCGCCAATTTTCTTTAGTGGTACGTCCAACACTTGTCTAATTAAATACATTGCGATGTGTCTGGCTAACGCGATTTGACCTGTACGAATCTTACCAGTGATTTGGGATGGTGTGAGATTGTAGTAATCAGCAACAACGTTAATAATCTTTTGCTCACTGAGTTGTGTGGTGAATTGTTTTCCGCCCACTAATGATGAGACGGCTTCCATGGCATCTTCAATTGTAACCTTGTCAGTTTTCTTGATATTTGTTGTTACGAAAATTAACCTATGTAATGCACCTTCTAACTCTCTAACATTCTTGCTGAATTTGTCAGCGTAGAAGTATAAAACGTTTTCATCGAATCTATTAACATCTAAGCCTAATGCTTCGATTTTCTTTCTTAAGATTTCGACACATGTATTTTGATCTGGCTCCTCAATCTTAACAACTAGCCCTTGGCTAAATCTTGTCACTAAACGTTCTTCTAATTTATTGAGTTCGTTTGGTTGATGATCAGATGTAATAACGATTTGTTTGCCGTTATTGATCATATTGGTATAGATGTAGAAGAACATCTCTTGTGTATTAACCTTATTTGCTAAGAATTGAACATCGTCGAGAAGGAGGACGTCAACGTCTGCAAAGAAGTCTTTTAATGATTGAGATTCTTTCTCTCCACGGACGTATCTAATGTATTCTTCAACAAAGTCGTTGGCAGTAATATAAAGGATCTTCGCGTTTGGGTTTCTTTCCTTTGTTATAAAATTACCAATCGCGTGTAATAAGTGAGTCTTGCCTAAACCACATTGTGAGTGGATAAATAGTGGGTTGAACATCTTACCAGGATTGCTGGCGATTAATAACGCAGCTTGAGATGCTTCACGGTTAAAATGACCCACAACAAAGTTATCGAATGTTAAATTTGGATTGATAACAGCGTTCTTAAAGTATTGTGGTTTTTTAGAAACTGCTTGTTCTTGTGTTGATTGGTTTTGCTTAATTTCAGAACCTAACAAGAATTCCAATCTAAAATTAGATTGTGTAATTTCATTAACTATGTTTGAAACTAGATCATAGTATTTGGAACTGATTAAGTTCTTGGCCAACATGGTGCTAACCACTACCACGATTGTATTATCTCTAATTTCGTAGATATAACTATCGGCAAAGAAGGAGTCGAATAACTGCTTTTCACCTAACTGCTCTTCTATTCTTTTAAGAGCCCTGTCCCATAATTGAGCTATTTCTGATATTGAACTGATCATAAAATAAAAAATCCTTTATTTTTGCTGCCATCATTATAGAATAATCCACAATGATTTTTAACGGAAAAAACCAAAAATTTAATTTTCCACATTTCTTAGGTAAAAATAATAGCACTATAAGGGAGTTTTCCACCAAATCCACAATTTTTGTATGTGGAAAACTTTTTTGACTTATCAACCAACACTGATTTTTGTGTGTAGAATAGATTTGTATAATCAAGATTTTTGCTATAAAAATAACTATGTTATTATTTAAGGAATATCCACTTATTAGGCTTGTAGTATAAATTTATGTGGAAAACTCAATTTTACCTCTAAAACGATGTCGATTTTTGATGTGAAAAGCGGAATTTATGCACACTAACCATTTAGTTGAGTTTTTCGTGTGTGCCTACACACTTGTTGACATTTATAGATAAATGCACATATAATTTATCACGCTATGTTTAAGGAGGTACACTTAATATGAAACGTACATATCAACCAAGCAAAATCAAACACCAACGCAAAGCTGGTTTCCGTGCCAGAATGAAGAGTGATAAAGGCCGCAATGTGTTGGCTCGTCGTAGAGCTAAGGGTCGTAAATCACTTACTGCCTAAGGAGTTTAAATGAAAGTCATTAATCGCATCAAAAAAAGCGATGATTTCGCATTGACGATTAATAAAGGCTTTTCCTACAGATTACCTAGTTATATTGTTCATGTGAGAAAAACCGATAATAACAATACGAGAGTCGGAATCTCTGCATCTAAGAAACTAGGTTGTGCGGTTATTCGTAACCGCGTCAAACGTCAAGTGAGAGCTATTTGTGACGAAGTAATCGATTACTCACAAAAGTCACTTGATATCGTCATCATTGTTAAAACAAAGTTTTTAACTACTTCATTTGATGACAACAAATCACAATTAAGTGATTTAATGAAAGGGCTATAAAATGAAAAAAGGTACAAAAATTGGATTAGGTATCGGTGGTCTCTTATTTGGAGCACTACTTTTATCTGGTTGTACAAACTCTTTCTGCTCAACAGTGGACAAAGCCCATATTCTTTATGGTATTGATCACGGTGTCTGCGAATACTATGACAGCAAAGAAGCTGCGGAGGCAAACAACAAAAGAGAAGATGTTGAACCAACTTTAGTTGGTCAAGTCCCTGACACTAACGTTTGGTATGCCGCTTCGTTTGAGCATTCAGGTAATCTTTTGAAGATTAAGAATTCTGCTGAGAAATCAGGAATTAGCACACCATCTCTCAAGTACTATATTGCTTTAGATACAGTTGTATTAAATCATGCTATTGAAGCTGGTGAAAAAGATAAAGCAACAATTACTGCAGGGGAAATCGGAAGCGCAAAAGAACTAACTGGTGTGCTTTACGATTATGGTTATCTAAAGTTCTATGGAACAAACTCTAAAGAAAGTAAAAAGCTTTGGGAAAATTTGGATGTATTTGATAATGAAGCCAGACTTACATATATCGGTTCAATTGTTGATTCGATTGATGAATGTCCAAACTCTGACTACTTTGCTTATTATAAGCAACAAATGAAAACCACCATCAATAGCTATCGTTCTTGTTTAGCATTAACCAAAGGTAACTATGGTAAATATGGTGCTGAAGAAATCGAAGTTCAAATCCAAGAAAAGAGTTATGGATATGCCTGGAAGAATGGTCCATTATCCGGCTTATTAGTTTGGCCTATCGGTGCATTACTTGATATCTTTACCGTAGGTATGAGTAAAGCAGTTGGACAAGGTTGGGCTCAATTATTTGCTATTTTATTTGTAACAATCATTGTTAGAACAGTTATGTTGGCTGTTACATTTAAGCAAACAACCGCATCATCCAAAATGCAGGAATTACAACCAGAACTCGCTAAGATTCAAGCGAAGTATCCAAATTCCAATACAAATCAGTATGAAAAACAACGCTTAGCGATGGAAACGCAAGCTCTTTATAAGAAACACAAGATCAATCCATTAACATCAATTCTTGTTATGATTGTTCAATTCCCAATCTTCATCTGTGTGTGGGGCGCAATGCAAGGCAGCGCGCAATTATCATCAGGTGAGTTCTTACACTTGAACCTATCAACATCTATCAGCTCTGTTTTGACCACTTGGTCAAACTGGGCACATCCAACATCAGGTGTATGGACAGCACTCGTGTTATTCTTATTAATGGCGGGCGCACAAACAGTCGCTATGTTATTACCTCAATGGCTTAATGCAGCAAAGAAGAAAAAGATTGCTAAATTAGGTCGTAACCCAGCACAAAAAGAATCCGATAATAAGATGAAATGGTTCACATACATCATGTTAGCCATGATTATCTTCATGGGCTTCTCTCTCGTGTCTGCGTTAGGTGTTTATTGGTTAGTTGGTGCTTTATTCTCCATTGCACAAACACTAATAACCCATGCGATTATGAATCGCAAAAAATCCAAAAAATAAAGGAGAAAAACGATGAAATCATATACTGGAAAAACAGTTGAAGAAGCATTAGTTGCTGCCAGTGAAGATAGTGGAACTCCTGTTGAAGAACTTATCTACGTTTTAACCGATAAAACAAAAGGTATTTTCGCGAAGAAAGTTGTTGTCGAAGTTTACGACTTATCTGACGTCATTAAATATGCTGAAGACTATGTCTTATCAGTTGTTGATAATTTAGGCATTGAAAGCACCGTAAACACCAAATTAGACGACGATATTATTCGTATCGTTATTGATTCCACCCACAACCCAATTTTAATTGGCAAAAACGGCAAAACACTTCTTGCTTTAAATGAATTAACAAAGTTAGCTGTTTGTAATCACTTCCACAAGAGATTCAGAATCTTACTTGATGTAAATGGTTATAAAGACAGCAAATATGATCGTCTTGCCCGTATTGCTCGCAAGTGCGCTCATGAGGTTCAAAGAACCAAAGCAACATATACATTTGATCCTATGCCAGCAGATGAAAGAAGAGCTATTCATAACGCATGTTCTGGAATGCCAAACATTCGTACTGAATCAGTCGATGCCGGCACACGCCGTAGAGTTCAAATCATTTACGTTGATTAATTAAGAATGCGCCCTACTTGGGCGCTTTTTTGGAAAGGTATTTATGTTTGAGACAATTGTAGCGTTAGCAACTCCCCCAATGAAGTCTGCGTTAGCCATCATTAGAGTGTCTGGTGATGATTGTTTTGCGATTGTCTCTAAATGCTTTTCCAAAGACATCACAGAAATCAAAGAAAGAACCCTTTTAGTAGGGTATATTGAAGACAAAAATAGAAATCAAAAGATCGATGAAGTAGTGGTGGCGGTCTATAAGGGTCCAAAGAGCTTTACAGGGGAAGACCTAGTAGAGATTATTTGCCATGGAAGTATGCTAATTTCCCAGCAAATTATGGACGTTTTGATAGCAAATGGTGCAAGATTGGCCACAAATGGCGAATATTCTTCACGTGCTTTTATCCACCAAAAAATTGACTTAATCCAGGCCGAAGCCATCAACGATATCATTAATTCAAGTACTAAAGAATCAAAAGATCTCTCGATGCTCTCTTTAACAGGCAAAACCAGCCAACTTTTGATACCTGTGAAGACCAGATTAGCCGATATTATTTCCTTAATTGAAGTTAACATCGATTATCCTGAATACGAAGACATAGAACAGGCTAATAAACAGCAAGTTATAACCATCTGTGAGGAAATTATCGAAATGATTAATAAACTCGTTGACGAGGGCGAAAAAGCGCGAATCATCAAAGATGGCATTAAGGTTGCGATTGTTGGTAAACCAAATGTTGGTAAATCGTCACTTTTAAATGCTTTAGTAGGCGAAGAAAAAGCAATCGTTACCGATATTGCTGGTACAACTAGAGATGTTGTTGAAGGCGAAGTTAACTTAGGAGGCGTTGTTTTACATTTACTTGATACCGCAGGTATCAGAGACTCTTCTGATGTTGTTGAAAACATTGGTGTAGATAGAGCCAAAAAGGCCGTCGATGAAGCCGAACTAGTTATTGTTGTTTTAGATGGCACCAAAGAACTCGATTCAGAAGACGAGAAGATCCTTAAATTAACCGAAAAATCTAATAGAATTATTATTTATAATAAAGCGGACAAAATCACTGATAAAAATGACGGAAACATTTATGTTTCTGCGTTAACTCAAGATATCACACCTTTAATAAAAGAAATTCATCGCGTTGTAGGTCTTGATGAACAAACATTTAAACAACCTGCCTTAGCGAACACTAGACAAATTGGCTTATTGAAACAAGCTAAAAATTCGTTGTTAAAAGCTAAAGAAGACTCAAGTAATGATTTACCAGTGGATTTAGTCTCAATTAACTTAATGGATGCCTATTACGCCGTTTTGGATATTTTAGGTGAAAGAAATAAAGCTGATTTAAGTAAAGAAATCTTTTCAAGATTTTGCGTAGGAAAATAATGAGAATTTTCGATACACATTGTCACCTTAATCATGAAGACTTGTTCAATAACTTGGGCGAAGTTTTAGAATCCGCTAAAAAAGTAGGGGTTGAGAAGATCCTTGTTGTTGGTTGGGATAAAGTTAGTTCTTTAA
The DNA here is from genome assembly GCA_016290145.1 of Caryophanales bacterium. Taxonomy (GTDB): domain Bacteria; phylum Bacillota_I; class Bacilli_A; order RFN20; family CAG-826; genus RUG13091. The sequence goes on along the minus strand of JAEESX010000002.1, from coordinate 22,172 downwards.
AAGCTATTGAACTAGCAGAACAATATGACTTTATCTATGCTGCAATAGGATTCCACCCAACTGAACTGGAGGGAGTTACGGAAAAAGATTTTGACGAAGTAATGAGCCATATTAACGATCCAAAAGTGGTAGCTGTCGGTGAAATCGGTTTAGATTACCATTGGGTTAAAGATCCGGCCCAAAGAGAAATACAAAAAGAATGGTTCATAAAACAAATAAACTTTGCAAATCTCCATCAAAAACCTATTTCTGTACATAATAGAGAGGCTTTTGAAGATTGCTTAAAAATATTAAAAGAACATCCTCCTGTTTATAGTGGAGTCATGCATTGTTATTCTGGAAGCGTTGAATTATTAGATGAAGTATTAAAGCTAAATATGTATATCGGATTAGATGGTCCTTTAACCTTCACTAACGCAAAGACACCCAAAGAAGTTTGTGAGAAAGTTCCTCTTGAACGATTGCTTCTTGAAACAGATGCTCCATACCTTGCACCTCATCCATTAAGAGGAACAATAAACGAACCAAAAAACATCGCTTTGGTCCTTGATGAAGTTACAAGAATTAAAGGACTTTCCAAGAAACATATCAGCGATGTTATATTCGAGAACTCTTGTAAGCTTTTTAACATTAAATTATGAAGAAAATTATTGATGGAATTATTGTTGTTGAGGGGACAGGTGATTCATCCTTTCTTTCTTCATTTATAGATGCCCTTTTTATTGAGACAAACGGCTACGATATTAAACATGAGGATATCGATTTTCTTCAAAATTGTAATAAGAAAATTATTGTATTAACTGACAGCGACTCAGCTGGCGATACTATAAGAGATCGCTTGTCGAAAGAATTACCAAATGCAGTTCATATTAAGGTGAATTCAAACAAGTGCAACAAAAACGGCAAGCATGGTGTTGCTGAATGCGAAAAGGAAGAAATATTAAATGTTCTTAAGGAACATTTTATAAAGTCTAAAACAAGCGAACAAATGGTTACTTTAAACGATTTGATTTCTCTTACTAAAGAGCAAAAAGAAATCAAAAAATCGATTTCAAATTTTTACCACTTAGGCACCTTCAAAAATAAAGAAATGCTTAAACGTTTAAATGTATTAAATATCACAAAAGAACAGATTGAAAGGGAGGTTTTTGGAACATATGGAAATAAATAGAAATAATGTTATAGAAATTATTCGAAAGTCCGGATTAGAACCAGATAAAGACTATGGCCAAAACTATTTATTGGAACCTAGTATATGCGAAAGAATTATTTCTCTTTTAGATATTCACGATGATGATAGTGTTTTAGAAATTGGTCCTGGTATTGGGTCGCTTACTCATTTCATTTCGCAATACGAAAACTGCAAAATTGACCTAGTGGATATTGATGAAAGAATGATCAATTTTCTCAAGATAATTTATAAAGAAGATAATATAAATTTAATCCTTAAGGATATTCGTAAACATGATGTTTCTAAGTATGACAAAATTGTTGGAAATCTACCCTACAATATTACTACTGAAACCGTTACTTATCTTTTAGAGAATGCTAGAAATGCTAAAAAGTTGGTTCTTATGTGCCAAGCAGAAGCGTTTCCTCGCTTTTCTGATTTGAGTGGTAAAGAATATGGTCCTTTATCTGTGTTTATTCATTTGTTGGGTAATGTGTCTCGAAAATTAACTGTTAAGCCAGGTTCTTTCTACCCAGCTCCTAAATGCTCATCGATAGTGTTTGAGATCAATGTTTTGAACCATACAAATTTTGATCATATTTTTTCAATTTTCAATTTTTCAAAATCTATTTTTTCAAATCGAAGAAAGACGATTCACAACAACCTATCATCTTTTTTAGATGATAAGGAACTATCTTTAAAGGTACTTGAAGAGACTGGTATCCCATCAAATAAAAGACCTGAAGAGTTGTCTCCTGAAACAATTGCTAAACTATATGACCATTTAAAAAAGTATTAGTAAATTGTTTTCTTAGAAAACGTTAGATAAAATAAATGTGCTTAATGAAAGAGATAATTATTATATGAAAAGTTTGCTTTTAAAAAGTTATGCAAAAATTAACATTTGCCTTAATGTCGTGGGCAAAAGAGAAGATGGCTATCATGAACTAGATATGATTATTCTTCCTTTACAACTTCACGACTCTATTTTATTTACTGAAATTCCTAATGCGAAAGACCACTTTGTTACAATTGATGATTTTTCGCTTGGTTTGTTCAAATACAACATTGCTACAACCGCAATTGAGAAGATGCAAGCCAAATATGGTTTCACTAACAAATTTAGAATCACAATTCATAAAGTTATTCCTATGCAATCTGGTTTAGGTGGTGGTTCATCTAATGCCGGTGTAGTAATTAACGCAGTTAATTCTTACTTAAAATTAAATCTTCCTTACGAAGAATTAGTATCATTATCTACAGGCTTAGGCGCTGATATTCCTTTCTTCTTAACTAGCAAACCAGCTAGATGTAGGGGTATAGGTGAGAAAATAGACTTTGTGAGCGTGAAAAACGATTATTACGTCTTATTGGTCAAACCAGATGCTGGATGCTCCACACAAGGCGTATACGAAGTATCTGATACCATGGATTTACCAATGGGTGATGTTGAAAAAGTTAAAGAAGCATTGGAAACTGGCGACGATGAGTTGTTGGCCAAATCTATCTTTAACGCTTTAGAAAAACCAGCCATCTCTTTAGTGCCAGAAATCCAAATTATCAAAGATAAACTTAAGTTAGCAGGATTGAAAATCGTCCAAATGACAGGTTCAGGATCTTGTGTCTTTGCTTTAAGTACCGATAAACGTTTAATTTATAAGGTTGCAAAAGAACTCGAAAAACAATATTTAGTCGAAGTTACTAAAGTAATTAAGTAACAGGAGGAAATTATGAATAAATACGCAATCATCTTAGCAGCTGGTAAAGGAACCAGAATGCAATCAATCGATCCAAACCACTCCAAAGTTTCTTATCCAATTCTTGGAAGACCAATCATCAACTATGTTTTGGATGCTTTAAAACCTTTAGACTTCAAAAAAGAAGTGGTGGTTGTTGGCTTTGGTGGAGAAATCACCAAAAAGTTAGTCGAAAAAGAATGTGATGTCGTTTGGCAAAAAGAAATTCTTGGCACAGGTCATGCTGTTTTACAAACCGAATCATTATTAAAGGATTTAGAAGGTGAAACATTAGTTATTTATGGTGATACACCTTTGGTGTCTCCTCAAACAATTTCCTCTATTTTACATATTCACGAAAAAGAAAAGAACGCATTGACAGTTGTTTCCGCTATTCTTCCTGATGCTTCTGGCTATGGCAGAATGATTCGTGAAGAAAAGAGCAATCATTTAATTGCTATTAGAGAAGAAACAGATTGTTCTGAATACGAATTAGGTATTTCAGAAGCAAACACAGGTATCTGTGTTTTTGACAATAAATTATTATTCAAATATTTAAAGAAAATGGATAACAACAACACCAGAAAGTTGTTCTATCTATCTCAATTAGTTGAATTGATGTTAAAGGATAATCTTCCTGTCGGTTCTTACGTTGTTGAAGACATGGTTGAAGTATTTGGTATTAACGACCGTGTTCAACTCGCCTATGCAGCCAAAACAATGCGTAAACGCATTAATACCAAACTTATGCTCGAAGGCGTTTCTATGGAAGATCCAGATTCCACCTATATTTCGCCAGAAGTAAAAATTGGTAAGGATACAGTTATTTTCCCTAACACCACAATTACCGGAAACTGCGATTTAGGTACAGCAAACGAAATCGGTCCTAATGTGTTTTTAGAAAACGTTAAAATGGGGAGCAATAATAAAATTTCTAATACTAGTATTAGAAATAAAACTATTGGCGACAATGAAAAACTAGGTGAATAATAATGCTTATTATCGATTGTTTTGGTCATAACATTTACGTCGACCAAGATTTAATTGGATACATCCAATCTAATGAATTAATCATTAGTGGAAGAAAATTTGCTGACATCACTGATGACGGCATCATTTCTTTTGGCGAAAAGAAGCTTGGTTATGTCGATGATGATGGCTCAATTATCATTAACGGAAGAGAGATCGGATACATCGATGCTGAGAACAATTTTGTGTTCTACAAGTCATTCGCTAACATAGCAAAATAATTGGAATTTGCTGGGGTTTTTGATGAAAAAAGAAGAAAAAACAATAAAAAGTAACGTTATTTACGATGGTAGAATCCTTCGCCTTAATTGCGATGATGTTTTAACTAGTAAAGGCGTAAAGACCAAGAGAGAAGTAGTTCATCATCATGGCGGTGTATGCATTTTGGCTATGGTTGATGGCAAAATTCCAATGGTAAAACAATTTAGATACTCCTACGGAGAAGAAATGTACGAACTACCAGCAGGAAAATTGGAAAAAGGTGAAGATTCTTATGAAGCTGGTATTCGTGAATTGGAAGAAGAGGTAGGTTTAAAAGCCGAGAAACTTGTTTCTCTAGGCTGTATGTATCCATCTTGTGGTTACACGAATGAAATTATTTATTTATATAAAGCTGAGAATGTCACTAAGACAGAAATGCATCTTGATCCAGATGAGGATTTAGATGTTTATTATTTCACTTTAGATGAGATTTCAAACATGATTTTGAAAAACGAAATTAGGGATGCAAAAACGATATGCCTTATATTTAAATATAAGGAATCACTAAAATAATTTGAAAAAAGGAGCTTGAATTATGCAATTAGTTATTTTAGCAGCAGGTATGGGTTCAAGGTTTGGCGGACTCAAACAAATGGAACCTATGGATGACTATGGAAACTTCATTTTGGACTACTCAATCCATGATGCGATTCGCGCTGGTTTTGATAGTGTCATCTTTATCATCAAAAGAGAACACTTAGAAATTTTTAGAGAAACAATTGGCAAACGTGTTGAACCATTAATTAAGACGGAATACGCTTTCCAAGAACTAACCGATCTTCCAGAAGGCTTCAAATGCCCTGAAGATAGAGTTAAACCTTGGGGTACTGCACATGCCATCTTAGCAGCAAGGAACTTAATTAGAGATAATTTCATCATTATCAACGGCGATGATTACTATGGACAAGAAACTTATGAAGTCGCAGCCAAGTATTTAAGAAGTCTTTCAAAGGATAGTGATGGAAAGTACGCTAACATTGCGTTCGATGTTGCTAATACATTGGCCGAAAACGGCTCTGTGAAGCGCGGAGTTTGTTTCTACGATGAAAATCACTTCCTCACAAAAATGATCGAATCTAGTGTCTATAAAGACGAAAAGGGAGCCATTCAAGCGGAACCACTCGATGAGAAAGAACCAAAATTCGTTTGTGCACCTGGACAACTCGTTTCAATGAACTTATTTGCGTTTTCAAGAGATATAATTCAAAAACTTCAAGAAAGATTTCCAATCTTTTTGAAGGAAAACATCCAAAATCTTAAATCTGAGTTTTTGATTCCTGAAGAAGTATCACGTTTAGTGGGCGAAGGTAAAGCCTCATTAAAGCTTATTGGTACTCCATCAGTTTGGTACGGTGTGACTTATCGTGAAGACAAACCATCGGTGGTTAAAGCACTTAAAGAATTAACAGATAAAGGTCTATATAAGAAAGGTCTCTATTAATACCTTTAAATCAGGTAATAAATCAAAGGAAATAGGCTATGCCTATTTTTCTTTTGGCTTGAATTCATTTTGATTGATTTTAAACATAAAGAAAACCCCCGGTCGAAACCAGGGGTCTTATTAGCTAAGATAGCAATTATTTCTTTCTTGGGAATCTAATTGCAGCTTGAGCAGCGGCTAATCTAGCAACTGGAACACGGAATGGTGAACAGGAGACATAGTCTAAGCCAGCTTTGTGGTAGAATTCGATGGAGTTTGGTTCACCACCAGTTTCACCACAAACACCGACGTGTAAGTCTGGTCTTGTTGCACGGCCTTGTTCAACAGACATCTTAACAAGTTTGCCAACGCCCTTTTGATCGAGTGTCTTGAATGGATCTTCTTCTAAGATCTTGTTCTTGTAGTAGTCTGGTAAGAATTTGCTAGCATCGTCACGTGAGAAACCAAATGTCATTTGTGTTAAGTCATTTGTACCAAATGAGAAGAATTCTGCTTCTTGAGCGATTTCATCTGATAATAATGCTGCACGTGGGATTTCAATCATTGTACCGATGTGGTATTTGAGATTGACGCCTGCTTCTTTGATGACTTCGTCAGCTGTCTTGCAGACGATTGCTTTGACGTATCTTAATTCTTTCACTTCTAATGTGAGAGGAATCATGATTTCTGGTTCGATGTGTAAACCTTTTCTAGCATTAACTGCAATAGCAGCTTTAATGATAGCGCGTGTTTGCATTTCACCGATTTCTGGATAAGAGACGTCTAAACGGCATCCACGGTGACCCATCATTGGGTTGAATTCGTGTAAGTCTTCAATTCTCTTGTGGATGTATGCGACTGGGTGACCAGTAGCTTTGCTAAGTTCTTCAATTTTATCTTCTTCTTGTGGTAAGAATTCGTGTAGTGGTGGGTCTAATAAACGGATGTTAACATTGAGTTCACCCATTTCTTCAAATAAACCTTCGAAGTCTTTTTGTTGAAGAGGTTCGATTTCTGCTAAAGCAGCTTTTCTTTCTTCGACTGTGTCAGCTAAGATCATCTTTCTGAAGTGGAAGATCTTGTCTTTATCGAAGAACATATGTTCTGTACGGCATAAGCCAATACCTTGTGCACCGAAGATTTTTGCTTGGTGAGCATCTCTTGGTGTGTCAGCGTTTGCACGGACTTTGAGTTCACGAGCTTCGTCAACCCAACCCATTAAACGACCGAAGTTACCAGAGGAGAGGTCTGGCGCAACTTTCTTAATGTCGCCAACGTAAACGTTGCCGGTAGAACCGTCTAAGGATAATGTATCATTAACGCCATAGACTTTACCGTTAATTGTTAATGTTTCTTTTTCTTCGTCGATTAATGCGGCTGCGCAACCTGTAATACAGCATTTACCCATACCACGAGCAACGACGGCTGCGTGTGATGTCATACCACCGCGCATTGTGAGAATACCTTCGGAAGCAATCATACCGATTAAGTCTTCTGGAGATGTTTCAGCACGGACTAAGACAACCTTTTCACCAGCTTTGTGTCTTCTTTCAGCATCTTCTGCTGTGAAGGCTAATTTACCTGTGCCAGCACCTGGACCGGCTGGGTTACCTTGAGCAATTAAGCGATCTTTAGCTGAAGCTAAATCGTCTTTGTCAAAGTTTGGTAATAATAATTTATCGAAGGAGACTGGATCAATTCTTAAAACGGCTTCTTCTTTAGTAATTAATCCTTCATCGACCATGTCGCAAGCCATCTTTAAGGCAGCGGCTGGAGTTCTCTTACCACTTCTTGTTTGTAAGAAGTAGAGTTTTCCTTCTTCAACTGTGAATTCCATATCTTGCATATCACGATAGTGGAGTTCCATGTTTTTGATTGTTTTGACGAATTGGTCATAAACATCAGGCATTCTTCTCTTTAATTCATCAATGTGTAATGGTGTACGAATACCTGCGACGACGTCTTCACCTTGTGCGTTTGGTAAATATTCAGCAGAGATGACTTTTTCACCTGTAGCAGCGTTACGTGAGAACGCAACACCTGTACCAGATGTTTCACCTTTGTTACCAAAGGCCATGGATTGAACGTTAACTGCGGTACCCCATTCATATGGAATGGAATATTGCATACGATAAATGTTAGCACGTGGGTTGTCCCAGCTTCTAAAGACTGCGGCAACGGCTTCCATTAATTGAACTTTTGGATCAGTTGGGAATTCTTCACCAAAGGTGTTCTTGTAGTATTCCTTATAACGTTTAACTAAATCTTTTAATTGATCGACTGTAACTTCTGTATCGAGTTTGTAACCGTTATCTTCTTTAATTTTTTCAAGCATCTTGTCCATAGCATCTCTTGGATGACCTTTGGCGATGTTTGTGAACATAAGGATGAAACGACGATAAGAGTCCATTGCGAATCTTTCGTTACCTGTTTCTTTTGCTAAAGCAGCAGCAGTAACTTCGTTTAAACCTAAGTTTAAGATTGTATCCATCATACCTGGCATACTAACGCGTGCACCAGAACGGACGGAGACTAATAATGGATTGTGTTCACCACCGAATGTTTTGCCTGTTTGCTTTTCAACGCGTGCGATTGCGTCAAAAATTTGTTTTTGGACAAATTCTGGGATGACTTTTCCACTTTGATAATAGAGTGTGCAAGCTTCTGTTGAGATTGTAAAACCTTCTGGAACTGGGACACCGATATGTGTCATTTCCGCTAAGCCAGCACCTTTACCACCTAAGATTTCTTTACCTAAGCCATAGGCTTCATCAAAGGGGTAAACGTATCTTTTTTGTTCAGCCATATTTTTCCTCCTAAAGGCATTATGTGTTTGGCGCCTATTAACGCCTACACCAGCGTAAATATCGTATCACACGTGAAAGGCAATTTGTTATATTTTTCACAAAAAAATGAAATGTTGTAATATATAAACGGTGGTAGCGAATATGAAAAGTAATCCATTAGTATTGACATTAGATTTTGGGACACAGTCCCTTAGAACCGCTTTGATTGATAACACTGGTGAAATTAAAGAAATCGTCAAAGCGCATTATGAACCAGCATATTTTTCTAAAGAAAAAGGTTATGCCGAACAAGATCCAAACTTCTATTGGAGCCTTGCGTTAAAGTGTCTTAAAGAATTAACTGGAAAAGCTAAAAACTTACTTCAAAACATTATCGGATGTACCATAACAACTTTTAGAGATACATCTGTTCAATTAGATAAAGATCTTAATCCAATTAGACCTTGCGTTTTATGGTTAGATCAAAGAATGGCTGAAGCTAAGGAAAAACTTCCTTTAATTCATCGTTTCTTATTTAAATTAGTTGGCATGAAAAACGCGATTGAACTTAATAGAAAAAGAACAATTGCACACTGGTTAAAAGAAAATGAACCAGAGACTTGGAACAAGACTTACAAGTACGTAAACATCTCAACATATTTAACTTACTTATTAACTGGTAATTTAGTTGATAGTGCAGCTTCAGTGACTGGTCACTATCCTATTTATTTTAAGAAGAGAGTTTGGTACAAAGAAGGCGCTATGAAGGGCAGAATTTTTGGTGTTCCAAATAGAATGCTTCCTGAACTCAAGCAACCTGGTGAAGTATTAGGTTTAATTAAAGATGATATCGCTGATGCGTGCGGACTTCCACGTGGTATTAAAGTGTATGCAACAGGATCAGATAAAGCTTGTGAGACTGTTGGTCTTGGTGCCTTATCTAAAGATATAGGTGCTATTTCCTATGGTACTGCTTCTACAATTGAAGTCTCCAATCAAAAATATCACGAACCAGAAAAGTTCTTACCAGCATATCCTGCTGCTGTTCCTGGTTGGTATAACATGGATGTTCAAATCTATCGTGGATATTGGATGTTAACCTGGTTCAGTAGAGAGTTTGCTCCTGAGTTAGTTAGCGAAGCAAAAATTCAAGCGATGGCTGTTGAAGAATTGCTAAACGAAAGACTATCAATGATTCCTCCAGGAAGTGATGGACTTGTCCTACAACCATATTGGGGCCCAGGCCTTTCTAGACCACTAGCTAAAGGTGCTGTTATCGGATTCTCAGATGTTCATACAAAAGAGCATTTATACCGCGCTATTATCGAAGGTATTGCATATGCATTAAGAGAAGGTCTCGAAGGCATTGAAAGATCTCAAAAACACAAAGTTAAAAGATTAATGATTTCCGGTGGTGGATCACAAAGTGATGCTATTTGCCAAATTACATCTGATATTTTTGGATTACCAGTATCTAGAGTTCAAACTTTTGAAACAACATCTTTAGGCGCTGCTATTTCAACATTCGTTGCAGCTGGCGAATTTTCATCTATTGATGAAGCTATGAAGAAAATGACTAGAATCACTTCTACATTCCAACCAAATGAAACTGCACACAGACAATATAACTATCTTTATAAAAAAGTTTATATTAAGATGTTCCCACAATTAAAAGATGTCTATAAAGACATCAAGAAATACGATAAGAAAGAATTCTAATATGAAAAATTTTATTTTCATATCACCACATTTTCCGGACTCTTTTTACCGTTTTGTTGTTGCTTTAAAAAAGAATGGTTTTAGAGTGCTTGGAATTGGTGATGATCCATACGAAAATTTAAGACCAGAACTTAAGAATGCTTTAACCGAATATTATGTCTGTTATAACATGGATAACTTCGAAAACGAAGTTAGAGCTGTTAAATACTTCGAAGATAAGTATGGTCACATTGATTACTTAGAAAGTAACAATGAGTATTGGTTAGATAAAGACGCTAAGCTAAGAGAGCTGTTCGGTATTACAACAGGCCCTATGGGAGATGAAATTGACTTCTATAACCATAAATCTTTGATGAAAATCGGATATCTCAAGGCAGGTGCGAAAGTAGCTAAATACATCTTAATTTCCGATAGAGAAAGTCTTGAAAAATTTATCCAAGAAGTAGATTATCCAGTATTTATTAAGCCTGATCATGGAGTGGGCGCTGAAGGTACTTATAAGATTGAAAAACCCGCAGATATTGACTATTTTTTCGCAACTTATAACAAAAATGTGCCATATATCTGTGAACAATTCGTATCAGGAAACATCATTTCTTTTGATGGAATTTGTAACTCAAAATCTGAAGTAGTTTTCTGTGCATCTAACTTCTTTCCTCCATCAATTGCTGATATGGTCCATGAGAAAAAGGATCTTTTTTACTTCTCTTATCCAACTCCTCCAAAAGATTTAGAGGAAATTGGTAGAAAAGTCATTAAAGCATTTGGTGTTAGACAAAGATTCTTCCACTTAGAGTTCTTTAGACTAACAAAACCAGCAAAAGGATTAGGCGAAATTGGTGATATTGTACCTTTAGAAACCAATATGAGACCAGCTGGCGGATATACTCCAGACCTAATCAATTTCGCGAATTCAAATAATGTTTATCAAATTTACGCAGACGTCATGGCGTTTGATGAAAATAGACAAAAAGATGACTTTGAACATTACTATGCTCCAGTAGCATCTCGAAGAGATGAATTCTCATATTTGCATAGTGATGAAGAATTGCTAGAAAAATATAAGAATCAAATTTGTCACCATGGTAGATACGCTCCTGTTTTCTCTGGAGCGATGGGTGATAGATTCTTTATGGCTAAATTTAAGACCATGGAAGAAGTGGAAGAGTTCAGAGACTTTGCTGAGGCTAGGATATAGTCATGGAAGAGATTAAAAAAAGAAGAAAACGCCGTCACAGAAGATTGACTGGCGAAGATATTGATATGTTCCACGAAAGAGAACATGAAAATCGTAAAAAAGAATACGTTCCTATTTGCGATCGACATATAGATGGTGCATAGCCATCTTTTTTATTGATAAACATTTGTTTACAAGTGTAACAAAAGGAATAAAATATATAGCATTATCTCACCCATTAAAGGAAGATAAGAGCATAAAAGGAGTATTACTCATGGCAAAATTTAAAATTTTCACAGATTCATGTAGTGATTTGAGCACAGAAATCCGCAAACAATATGACATAGAATATGTTCATATGGGTATTGTTGTTGATGGTGTAGAAAAACGTGCCGATTTAGATTGGGTTGATTACAAACCGGAAGAATTCTACGGATGGTTAAAAGAAGGTAAACATGTTAAAACAACACAAGTCTCTGTTCCTGAATTCTTAGATTGTTTCCGTCCTGCATTAAAAGAAGGCTATGATGTTATCTATATTGCTTGTTCAAGCAAACTATCTGGTTCTGTTAGCACATGTGAGACATTAGTCAAACCACAATTATTGGAAGAATTCCCAGATCGTAAGGTCATTGCAATTGATAGTTTAAACGCAAGCGCAAGCGAAGGTTTAATTGCTATTGAAGCTGCCAAATTAAGAGCAGCTGGAAAGAGTGTTGATGAAGTTGCAAACTGGATTGAAGAAAACAAACTTTGTTTTAACTTCTTTGCAACAGTTGATACACTCACATACTTAAAGAACGCTGGACGTATTAAAGGGACGAAAGCATTCTTTGGTAACATTATGGGTGTTAAACCAATCTTCATTAGTGATGCATTAGGCAATAACTTTGTTATTAAAAAAGCAAAAGGCACAAAGAATTCTTTAGAAGAATTAATTTCTGGCCTCAAGGAAGCTTATTTACCAGAAAAAGGTGCGGAAGTATTCATTGGCCAAGGTTTAGCCCAAGAACGCGCTGAATTCATTAAAGAAAGACTCAAGGCCGAATTAAACATTGAAGCTAAGATTACTTGGATTGGTCCTATTGTTGGTACAACATGTGGTCCTGGTGTCATCGCTGTCTATTGTTTAGGCAAAGAAGTTACTCGTTACGAAGGCGACGGAAAATAAAAAAATTAAGGAGCAAAATTAAAATTGCTCCTTTTTATTATTTTAATGGTGGTAATTCCACCATTTTCTTTTTATGATAATTAGGTATGAATGGAATTATTATTGTTAACCAAACTATTGGACACAATCAATACAAAATTGATAGGTTCAAAACTGAGTTTTCTAAGAGAGGTGTACACCTTGATGTTTTTGTTAATGATGGCACCTTAGCTGAAATCAAAAATAATGAAATCAAGATTAATTTGCCTGCTACAAATTTTGTCTTATATCTTGATAAAGATATTTATCTCGCCAGATTACTTGAAAAAGCCGGTTTTAGGCTATTTAACAAAGCTGATTTTATTAAATTATGTGACGATAAAATGCTCACCTTTATTGCATGTGCAAATGAGGGTATTAGAATGCCTAAAACAATTGCTGGTCCATTAGTGTATACAGACCTTCAAGAATCCAATTATCGTTTCTTGGATTCAGTTATTGACGAAATTGGTTTACCAATGGTGGTTAAAAAAGTATATGGATCGCTTGGTGAAGGCGTTTATTTGGTTCAAACAAGAGAAGAATTGTTCAAACTATATTCCGAAATTGCTCGTAACCCAATTATTTTCCAAGAATATGTCAAATCAAGTTATGGCAAATCAATTAGAGTGCTTATTATTGACGGCAAAGTCTTTGGTTCATTCATCAGAAGAAACAAGTATGACTTTAGAAGCAATTTTGGTGAAGAAGCAAGCAGTAAAGTATTAGAAAATCCTGCAAAATATGAGGGTTTTGCACAAGAAATCGCTAATAAATTACATATTGAGTATGCTGGAATTGATCTATTAGTTTACGAAGATGATAACCCAATTTTATGCGAAATTAACTCCAATGCTTTCTTTGAAGAATTCGAGAAAGTGACAGGATTAAATGTCGCCGCTGCTTATGCAGAAATGATTATTAACAAGGTGAAATAAATGAACAAAAACAAAGCTCGTGACACAAGACCTTCCAAGGATTATAAGAATCTCAAGCAGTTTGTTGTAAAACAACAATGTGAACTTCTTGAGTTTTTACTTATGACTTTTAAAGACCAATCACGCAACTCAGTTAAGTCTTTATTGGGATCACATAGAGTCAGTATTGATGGCGCACCAGTTACACAATTCAACTTTAAATTGTTCCCTGGCGATACAGTTATTATTTCTAGCAGCCCAATTAGAAAGAAGACTCGTTCTAACTTACCTATAATTTTCGAAGATAACGATTTAATCGTTATAAATAAACCAAGCAAGTTATTATCTGTGCCATCTGATAACGAAAAAGGTTCAACCGCTTTTAGAATGGTGAATGATTATCTCCAACAAAAAGATAAACACAACCGAGCATTTATTGTTCATAGACTAGATGAAGATACATCTGGTGTTTTGATGTTCGCTAAAAATGATAGGATGGCAAGAGCGTTAACCGATGGTGATAATTGGAATAATTTAGTGAAGAAACGTGGTTACTACGCAATCGTAGAAGGCACACTTGACAATAAAGAAGGAACCATCCGTTCTTATTTAAAGAAGAACTCACAAAATATGATGTATTCTTCAAAAAAGAAAGGCGATGGCCAATTAGCAATTACCAATTATAAAATAATCCAAGAAAATGGTACGTATTCTCTCGCTGATGTAGATATCAAAACAGGTAGAAAGAATCAAATTCGTGTCCATTTCGGAGATCTAGGTCACTTCATTATTGGTGATGATAAATATGGCGAACCATCAAACCCAATTAAACGTCTAGGTTTGCATGCTTATGAGCTTGATATAATTCACCCATTTAATGGAAAATTATTAAAGTTTAAAGCCCCTATGCCAAAAGAATTTGAATCTTGTATGGCGGGAAACTTTACAGTATGTAAGAATAATAAAAGAAAGGTTTCTAAGAAATAGCTATGAACATTTGGTTTGCTGTTGCTCTTATTTTGGCGGTTGTATCTGTTTATCTATTTACAATAGAAGCTTTTTGTGTGGCATTTAAACTTACAGGATTAGCTACAAATAAAATTAAATTCCAAGTTGCATCATTATTTACAGGTTCTGGTTTTACCACAAATGAAAGTGAAATCATCGTAGATGATGAAAGAAGAAGAAAGATTGCAATTGTGTGTATGTACACAGGCCACATCTTCTCGGTCGTGTTCATGGGCTTATTAACAAACGTTTTGATTTCTATTGCCACAATTCAAAGCAACAATAATGTCTTAGATACTAAATTTTGGTACTACATAGTGTTCTATGTTTCTCTTGGTTTATTCTTATTTGTTTTATTCTTGAAGATTCCACCAATTAATCGTCGTTTTCAAGACTTACTCGAAAAAATTGCTATCAACACTTCTTCAAAGAAGAAAAATTCAAATTTAATCACTGTTTTAGATTTATACGGAAGAAATGCTATTGCGGAAGTCGTATTAAATAATATTCCAGAATTCGCTCAAGAGAAGACCTTAAATGAAATGGCGCTTACCAAGAAGTATTTCATTAATGTCTTGTCCATTAAACGTGGCAAAAGAATTATTGAAGTTACCAAGGACACAATGTTCAATAAACGTGATGTTCTTGTTATCTATGGATCTACAAGAGATATAAAAGCGGCATTTATCGACAGTCTCGACAAAAACAAGAAAACATTGGTTGTTAATAAGACCAATGACATCAATTTATTAAATAACTACGGTTCAAATGTGTTGATGGAAATTGATACAGAAGAAGTTCCTAAGGAACTTGAAGGCATTCCAATGAAAGATGCTCATCTTAGTGATCGCTATAGCATCACAATCGTTGTTGTTAAGAGAAAAGATACTTATTTATTTGTTGATAAAGATACGATTCTACAAGATGGAGACAAAATTACTTGTTTCGGACCATATCAAAATATCAAACACTTATTCAATAATAGTGATAAATAAAAGGGACATTAGTCCCTTTCTTTTTATTATTCTTCGCCTTTTTCAAGTGCTCTTTGATGAGCATCATATTTTTTTCTATCAACAGTATTGAGAATTTTCTTTCTCATTCTGTATGTAGAAGGAGTAATTTCGACGAGTTCATCTGAGTTGATGTAATCAAGGCATGCTTCTAAAGACATTTTTCTTGGTGATTTAAGAACAACAGTAGTGTCTTTGTTTGCACTTCTCATATTTGTAAGTGCTTTCTTTAGAACACAGTTAACAGCTAAATCGATATCATAACGGTTTTCACCGATAATCATACCTTCATATACTTCTGTACCTGGTTCGATGAACATAGTTCCTCTTTCTTCAACGTGTTCGATAGCGTAAGGTGTTGCGGTACCTGCTTCTGTGGCCACAAGCACGCCTAATGGGCGTTCTCCGAGGCTTAATGCCACCATAGGTCTATATTCCTTGAACACATGAGAAATGATGCCGTAACCCTTTGTTAGGGTCATAAAATTGGTAATGTAACCTAATAATCCTCTTGAAGGAATCACATAAGACAACTTAGTTGTGGCTTCTTTGACGTCCATATTGATCATTTCAGCATCTTTGTCGCCTAATGAAGTCATAATGTCACCAACAAAATCATTAGGAACATCAATTTCTAAATCTTCGTATGGTTCGTATTTAACACCATCAATCTCTTTGATGATGACTTTTGGTTTAGAAACTTCTAATTCAAATCCTTCACGACGCATATTCTCAATGAGAATACCTAAATGTAATTCACCTCTGCCAGAAACAGTCCAAGTTTCGGAGTTTGGAACTCTTTGTACCTTTAAAGCAACGTCTTTTTGAGTTTCTCTAAATAAGCGTTCTTCAATCTTACGTGCGGTAAGAAGTTTTCCTTCTCTTCCTGCAAATGGTGATGTATTAGTTCCAAATGTCATTTGTAGTGTAGGTTCATCTAAGTGAATTTTTGGTAACGCTTCAACATGATCTGGATAGCAAATTGTTTCACCAACATTGATATCAGGAAGACCAGCAACAGCACAAATTTCGCCTGCTACAGCTTCTTCAATTTCAACTCTTCTTGTTGCTTGATAACCGAACAACTTCATAACTTTAAATGACTTTGTTGTTCCATCTAATCTAGCTACTGTTACGGTGTCATTTACATGTATTTTACCGTTTTTAACGGTACCAACACCAATTCTACCAACGAAATCGTTATAGTCTAATAACGAAACTTGTAATTGTAATGGTTTATTAACATCTGCTTTTGGCGCTGGGATTTCATCAATAATCATTTGCAATACAGCATCCATTCCTGTTTTTTGTGTTGAAACATCTGGATCCTTTGATGACGTGCCTTGCAACGCGGATGTGAATACTACTTTAAAATCTAAGAATTCATCAGGTGCGCCTAATTCAATAAATAAGGTTAATACTTCATCCATTGTTTTTGCGATATCAATGTTTGCTCTATCAATCTTATTAATGACCACAATTGGTTTGATATGTGCTTCTAAAGCTTTCTTTAAAACGAATCTGGTTTGTGGCATTGTTCCTTCAAATGCATCAACTAATAATAAACATCCATCAACCATGTTCATGATTCTTTCAACTTCGCCGCCAAAATCAGCGTGCCCTGGAGTATCTAAAATATTAATTTTAGTGCCATTAAACATTAAGGATGTTGTTTTAGCAAGAATGGTGATACCTCTTTCTCTTTCGATGTCATTACTATCCATAACACGGGTAGCAACTTCTTCGTTTTCTCTAAAAGCACCAGATGATTTTAATAATTGGTCAACTAATGTGGTTTTCCCATGATCTACGTGGGCGATGATTGCAATGTTACGAATTTCCATAGGAATACCTCCAAAAAATCTTTTCTATGATAGAAAAGACGATAATAAATTGCAAGAAAAAGTAAAAAATACGTGTGCATATGTGTATATAATAGTGTCGTATATGGTCACAGATACGCAAAAAATAAAAACTCAACAAAGCACAAACTTTATAGGCAGACTTCCGACATGGTTAACAAACATTGATTCTTTGTTTTATTACTACCTGTTTTTGGTACTAGTCGGAATAGTGTTTTTCGCTACATCGTTGTTTGTAAATTCTTTTACAACACCATTCACTGGTGACTATGTGACTCAACAATATGCTTTTTATACGAACGGATATGATGATTGGTGGCATTTCTTTAGGACTGGAGAATTCGTTTTATATGACACAAACACCTTTTTAGGTGTTGATAATATCGGTTCTAACTCGTTTTATTATTTATTTGATCCATTCTTCATGCCTATTTTGTTGTTTCCAAGGCAATTTGTGCCTCAAGGAATGGCAATTTTGACCATCTTTAAGATGGCCTTGAGCGGATTAGCTTTCTACGCTTATATGCGTTATTTGGGTGCATCTAGACGCGCAAGCAAAATTACTGGCCTCGCTTATGCATTTTCTGGATGGATAACATGGTACCTTTGGTTTAACCATTTTACTGGTGTTGCAGTGGCATTTCCTTTGATACTTTTAGGTATTGAAAAAACGATAAAAGAGAAGAAACCACTCCTTTTAATGAGTTCAATTTGTTTGATTGGATTCATTAATTTCTTCTTCATGTTCACTTATGTCCTTTGTGCCTTGTTTTATGCCATTTTTAGGTATGCTCAAAAAATAAAAACCAATCGTGTTAAGGACAATTTAATAATAATATTATTAATGTTATTGGGTTTTGTGGTTGGAATATTAATGCCGATGATGGCAGTATATCCATCTCTTACACACGCAATTTCGTCTCCTAGAGCATCTAATAATGGGTATTCTCATTATTTATCTGAGGCCTTGAAAAGCAGTAACTTGAAAAAATTCTTTGAATTGTTATTTTCTTGGACTTCATTAAATAATTCTGACGTCGATAAAGCACGTGTTTTATATCCATTTATTGAGTTTATTTTCCCTGTTACTTCTTGTAGAGGTACTCCGTTAACAATTTATGCAAATGATACGTATGACAATATAGCTGGATCGTTCTATTGTTTTATTCCTATGCTTTTGCTTTTGTTCCCAGCTTTTAGAAACTCCATTCGTCAAAAACATTATTCCGTCTTAATACCATTGGCTTTCTTCATTGTTGCCTTGTTCACACCTTGTTTCTATTACTTGTTCTTTGGCTTTACAGCAGGCTATAGTCGATGGACATTGTTTGTTGTTACATCAATAATGGCTTATTCTGGGTTATATTTAGAAAAAATCAAACAAGAGGACAACATAGTTGTCCTAATTGAGTCTGCGGCAATCTTGATTATGATTATTTTGATTGGAGCCTTTGCTGCACAAACTATTGTTGCTAATTATTCTTCGACATTTAAAGAAAGAGTTCCAATTTGGCTTGCGACATTAATAGAAATCACTTATCTTTGCGTTCTTGTAACAGTATTAACTATATTAAAATACCGTAAAAAAGTGGGTTTTTACTGGGTATTTAGCGGTTTTTTGGTAACTGAGATATCTTTGATGGGTGCGTTTGTTATTCGCGGTCATGGTGTCGAAAACTACCTATATACAAACAAAGGACTTATTAATAACAACGCTCTTCATTCTTTAGTGTATCAAGTTTCTAAAAAAGACCCTTCTTACTATAGATCCTTCACTTCATTAAATAGCGACGTAGCTCCAAATGATGGAATGAGAAACAATTATAACGGTTTAAGTACTTTCCACTCTGTTTACAATTACAACACTGCCGATTTATGTAATTGGTCATCAATAACTAACAGCAGAGCCCCACAGGCTTGGACAGGGACTTATGTTCAAAAAAGAATAAATCTTGATACTTTATTAGGTGTCAAATATTACTTTATTGAAGATAACTATTTTGCTAAGCAAAATAGAAGTAATTGTTCTAGCGATATTTTTAAATATAATGTTCCTCTTAATTACATTGATGTAACTAACCAATATCCTAATAATCGTTTTAGAGTTTTCGAAAATACAGATTATATAGATTTTGCCCTTTGCTACGATTCATTCTATGAGGTAGAAGGAAATCCTTCTGAAACATATAATTATAGTGGGTTAAATACAAACGAAAGAAATGTTTTACTAAACGAAGAGCTCTATTTGCAAACTGCTATCATCAATAATTCACGTGAACCAGTTGTATTAAGTGACCTCAAATTGAATCATCCTGACTTAAGTCTTTTACCATCTGATAATAGACAAACTTCGGATTATTATCGCGACATAAAAATTGGCAGATTTGGTTCGTCTGATGAGTCTGATGACGCAATTATCACATATTACGATTTTCTTTGCGCTGGTGAATCAACTTTAGACGTTGATGCAAGTGAGTATTTGTCTTTAAAATCCTCTAATACTAAATATATAAAAACTGATAAAGTGACTGACTTTAGTGTTAAACAAAGATATGTTGAAGTAATTGAATCTAAAGATTCATATTTTCCTAATTATGATCCATTAGGGAATGTGTATTATGTTTCTTCATCATTTGAAGATGGTTACGAAACGGATATTTATTTCGTTGATATCGACAATAAGATTGTAACTTTTGATGATCATAATGATGGGTATACTCATGCATCTAGAATAGGAAAAGAAGAAAGAGCTTTCTATATCTCTCCTAGTTATAATGTATCTTCCGATGGAACGGTTACAGTAGTGGAGGATGCTCCAAAAATTAAGAAAATTATCTTCGTTAATAGAGGCAATAAAGTTAATGCTGCTCATCATATATCTATTGATACATTCACCTCTCAAAACGCCAAAAATGAGCATTTAAAACAATATACTGTGAGTGATTTAAAAAATAGTGCTAATAAATACACTTTCAACACTAATTTTGACAAAGAAAAAATAGTTGTTACTCGACTTGCATATGAGGATGGATTCACTTTGCTCGCGTTTGATACAAATGGAAACAAGAAAGACATTAATGTCTTTAATGCTCAAGGAGGCTTTATTTCCTTTATTTGTCCTAAAGGCAGTTACTCTTTTGAACTATCCTTTATGACACCAAACTTGAAAACTGCATCTTTGATTTCATCGTTTGGAGTATTTAGTTACTTTGCAACCATGGTATCATTTGTCTTTTTAGACTTACGCAAAAAAGAGAAAGAATTGACTAATTTACTATAAAAAAACCGGCAAATAGCCGATTATTTAAGTTCTTGAGCTAATTTATAGACCCTATTCTTTGGGACTTGTAACTCTGCTACAGCAATTTGTATAGCTGCTTTTTCAGTAACGCCAAGAGACATATAAAATTTTAGTTTTTCTTGTATTTTTTCATCGGAAATCAATACGTTTTCTTGGCTTTGACCTTCTAAGACTAAAACTATCTCTCCTTTTATCGTTTTAAAGTCTATTTTTACGAGTTCTGAGAGGGTTCCAGATATGTATTCCTCATTAAGTTTTGTTAATTCTCTAGCTATCACGCATTTTCTATCACCAAAAACACCGAAAAGTAGTTTAATTGTTTCTTCAATTTGGTGAGGTGATTCGTAAAATAGCAATGTCTCTGATCTATCAACTAATTGTTCAAGGGCTTTTTTGGCTTCATTTCCTTTTTTTGAGAGAAAACCATAGAAATAAAAGTGGTCTGTTGGCAAACCAGATGCTACTAAAGCGTTAATAAATGCACAACTTCCTGAAACGGTTGATACAGCAACCCCTTCTTCTCTAGCTTTTTTGACTAATAGATAGCCAGGATCGCTAATGCCTGGATATCCAGCATCACTAACATAAGCAACCTTTTTGCCATTTTTAGCCAATCTCAAAAGATGTTCTGATGCTTCAATTTCATTGTGTTCTCTTAAAGAGAATAATTCCTTCTTAATTCCATAATGTGATAATAGTGAATATGTGTTTCTTGTGTCTTCAGCTGCTATGACATCCATGTCTTCAAGCACTTCTAAAGCACGCTTTGACATTTCACCTAGATTACCTATTGGTGTTGCTATCAAATAAATCAAAGGTTTATTGTTTTCGAAACTCTTATTTCTGTTCATTGTCTTTAAATTTCTTCCAACGAGCTTGTTTGTGTAAATCTTCTAATGGTAAGAACTTAACATCTTCATTATTTTCCAATTTCACTACTTTAGAAATGATATTTACACCGGTAACGGTGTATTCTACTTTATCTAGCCAAATCTTGCAGCCCAAATCAGGGAATTTTCTTCTTTCCTCGCTGTAAATATCATCTTCATATTTTAAGCAGCAAATAAGTTTTCCACAGTGTCCTGACAACTTTGGAATATTGATTGCGAGCATTTGATTTTTGGCACGATTGATTGATATACCATCAAATTCATTTAAGAATGTGGAACAACAAAGTGGTAATCCACAGATGCCAATACCGCCAATCATCTTTGCTTTATCGCGTGATCCAATTTGGCGTAGTTCAATACGTGTGTGTAATTTACTAGCGAGAATTTTTAATAATTCTCGGAAGTCGACTCTCTCATCAGCTATATATGACAAAATGACCTTTGTTTTGTCTAATGTATACTCACAAGAGATGAAGTTCATGTCTAAACCAAGCTTTTCTGCTTCTGTTTTGCTTATTTCTAGCGCAATTCCCGCGTCTTTTTGGTTTGCCTCGTATATTTTAACGTCGACATCATTTGCGCGCCTGAGAATCGGTTTTAAGCCCAATTCACTTTCATATTTATCGATTGTAATAGGTTCAATAGCGATTTCGCCCAATTCTAAACCTCTCATAGTTTCAACTATGACCTTAT
>JAEESX010000038.1 GCA_016290145.1 Caryophanales bacterium | reverse complement strand
AACGCCGATTATTTAGTGATTTTGACCGCTGTAGATAACGTCTATATCGACTTCAAAAAGCCAACAGAACGCAAACTTGAAAAAGTGTCTGTTGACGAGATGAAAGAGTACATGAAAGGTGACTACTTTGCGAAGGGTAGCATGTATCCAAAAGTTAATGCTTGTGTTAAGTTTTTAAGCGAAAAACCAGGTAAAACAGCAATAATTTCCTCTTTAGTGGCCGCTAAGGAAGCATTCTTAGAGAAGGCCGGAACCATTATTAAATAGAAATCAAACAACAAAAAATCAACATCGCGAGGATGCTGATTTTTTTATGCATTTTTTTGATTATTCAAACGCTTAGCAGAGGCCTCTGACTCTAATGACACCATGTAATGCTCTAACTGCCTTTTTCGCACATTGATCGATACCCTCTTTTGGTTCGTATTCAATGACTGTTGCAGCAAATGCACCTTTGACACCAGTAGCGCTCTTATGGATATCCTTGAGTTCACCAACAACCTTGAGAATTTCGTTTGCATTTAATTCTGCTTTATGGAGAACCACCATTCTTCTTGCATTGCCTCTTGGGCCTAAATCAATACGTGGATAGTTGACTGAGTTGATAATGTTGCCATTTTCAATGAAATCAACAATCTCTTTTGCGGCCATAGCGGCGCAATTATCTTCGGCTTCTTCTGTTGATGCGCCTAAGTGTGAAATCGCGACTACGCCGTCTGTATTGGCGGATTTATAGTTAGGGAAGTCTGTAACATATCTTCTAACTTTTCCAGAAGCTAAAGCTTCTTTCATATCATCATCATTAACTAATGCATCACGAGCAGCGTTAACGATAATAACACCGTCTTTAGCTTTAGCTAAGAATGCAGCATTAATCATACCTTTTGTGGCATCCATTAATGGAACGTGAACAGAGATATAGTCTGCTTCTTTAACCATTTCATCCATAGAAACGATTTTGGTGTCTCTTAATAAATCTTTGTTACGTTCAATTGTGACTTCACTTGGTTCAACGCCTAATACGCGCATGCCTAATTTTGAAGCAGCATCAGCGACTAAAGCACCGATAGCACCACAACCGATAATGCCTAAGGTCTTGCCCATGATTTCTGTACCGGCAAATGCACCTTTGGCTTTTTCCATTGATTTATTAATCAATTCATCGCCTTTATTCTCTTTGACCCATTCCATGGAACCACGGATATCACGAGCTGCGAGAAGCATCATAGCGATTGTTAATTCTTTAACTGCATTAGCATTTGCGCCAGGTGTATTGAAAACAACAACACCTTCACCTGCGTAAACATCTAATGGAATATTGTTAACGCCAGCACCAGCACGAGCGACACATACGACGCTTTCTGGTAACTTCATTTCATGCATTGCAGCACTTCTAACCATGACTGCATCTGCATTATCAATACTTTCAGTGGATACTTCGTATTCTTTTGGTAAAACCTTTAATCCCACTGGAGAGATTTTATTTAAACAAAATACTTTCATAACAATACCTATTTATGAGCTTCTTCAAACTCTTTCATATAAGCCACTAAAGCTTTGACACCATCGATTGGCATTGCGTTATAGATAGAAGCACGTAAGCCACCTGTGGATCTATGACCCTTTAGGTTGGTGAAGCGATATTTCTTTGCGCCTTCTAAGAATTCAGCATCCATTTCATCTGTTGGAGTTCTGAATGTAACGTTCATTAATGAACGTGAACCTTTATCAACATATGGTTTGAATAACTTGCTTTGATCTAAGTAGTCATATAAGATTTTGGCTTTTTCTTCGTTAATCTTTGCACGAGCTTCTAAGCCGCCTGTCTTTAATAACCATTTGAAGACTAAACCACACACATAAATAGCGAATGTTGGTGGGGTGTTATACATAGAACCATTTTCAGCGTGGATTCTGTAATCTAAGTAAGCTGGAAGTGGCACTCTTGGTGCTCTGGCTAATAAGTCTTCTCTGATAATTACAATAGTAACACCAGCAGGACCGACGTTCTTTTGAGCACCAGCATAGATTAAGCCGAACTTCTTAACATCGATTGGTTCACTTAAGAAACATGAAGACATATCACACACTAGTGGAATGTCACCTGTGTCTGGATATTCTTTATATTTAGAACCATAGATTGTGTTGTTATCACAGATGTAGACATAGTCTGCATCAGGACGGAATTTTAATCCCTTTAAACTTGGAATATATCTGAAACCATCTTCTTCGGAAGAGGCAACGATATTCACGTCTGCGTATAACTTTGTATCTTTAATAACTTTCTTTGTCCAAACGCCAGTGTTGATAATATCAACCTTACCATTTGTGGCAAAGTTCATAGGAATCATTGAGAATGCTAATGTAGCACCACCTTGTAAGAATAAGACTTTGTAATTGTCTGGGATACCAATAAGCTTTCTTAAATCTGCTTCTGCGGTATCAATGATGTTTTGATAAACCTTTGAACGGTGGCTCATCTCCATGACCGACATGCCTGATCCATCTTTATCAAGCATTTCTGCCGCTACTTGTTCCAAAACTTCTTCTGGTAACATAGCTGGTCCAGCAGAGAAATTATAAATTCTGTTTCCTTTCATGTAGGATAACTCCTTTCTA
>JAEESX010000022.1 GCA_016290145.1 Caryophanales bacterium | reverse complement strand
TCAACAACAACGTGTCGCTATTGCTCGTGCCTTAGTTAAACACCCAAGAGTGTTACTCTTAGACGAACCATTATCTAACTTAGATGCTCGTTTGAGATTACAAACACGTGAAGAAATTAGACGTATTCAACAAGAAACAGGCATTACCTCCGTCTTCGTTACACACGACCAAGAAGAAGCTATGTCCATTTCCGATGAAATCGTCGTTATGAAATTAGGTGAAATGCAACAAATGGGCAAACCACAAGATGTTTATAACAGCCCAGCCAACTTATTCGTTGCACAATTCTTAGGAACCCCACCAGTGAACGTCTTCAAGGGACATGTTTCCGGCAAGAAAGTTCTCATTGGTAAAGAACAAGTATTAGAAATTAGCGAAGACCTCGGTGAAAAAGATGTCTATGTCGCTATCCGTCCAGAAGGATTTATTCTCGCCAAACCAGGTGAAAAGAATACATTAGGCGGTGAATGTGAAATGGTTCAAGTCATGGGCCGTGACATTTCCGCAATCGTGAAGAATGAAAACTGTATCAAACCAAGCTACAGAGTCATCATTTCCTCTGATGATAAAGTTGCTCCAGGTGCAGTCGCATTCAAATTAAAACCACACAAAGTGTTCTTATTCGATGGTGAAACCGAAGATCGTATTTATCTCAAATAAGGGGGACGAATATGGGCATTGAATTATTAAACTTTTTGAAAGGAAAGAAGAAACGTCAAGCCGCTGGCGGTGGTATTGGTTTACAAACCGTCGAGCCTGAAAAAGTTCCAGAATATACTCCTGGTCTTCAAGAAGACGGCAAGACTGTTGTAAGACTCACAAGCAACAAAAAGCTTAAGAATCCTTACAAAGTTAGTGGTATTGATGACGTTGCCAGTAAGAATAACTGGAAAGCATGGTTATACCTCGCACCAGTCATTATTCTCGTGGTTATCTTCTTACTTTATCCATTAATTAACACAATCTTTATTTCTTTCACAAAGAACTACAACTACACAACCGGTAAGTATGATGGATTTACCTTAGAAAACTTCGGTATCATCCTTCATATGATTCCATATCAAAGTGCTGATGGCGCGGCGTGGGAAACAAGCTTTACACAAAACGCTATTCCTAACACCTTCATCCTCACATTCGTTACAGTTCCTGTATCAATTATGTTAGCTTTGATTATCTCTGTTGCTCTTAACAGCATCAAAGCTTTCCAAAAATTCTTACAAACTGTCTTCTTCCTTCCATACGTTACAAACAGTATCGCTATTGGTATGGTCTTCTCCGTCTTATTCGACGATGCAGGTTTGATTAACTTCATCTTCCACTTGCAACACGCCGGAACAGGTGGTGGACCAATGCAATGGGTTTACAATACCCCAACATACATCGCCATGGTGCCATTATGCTTGTTCATCGTTTGGAACAGTATCCCATTTAAGATTTTAATCTTATTATCTGGCTTACAAGGTATTGATAAACAATACTATCAAGCAGCACAAATCGACGCTGCTCCAAAATGGAAAGTATTCGCAAAAATTACAGTCCCATTATTATCACCACAAATCCTTTACTTGATGATTACATCATTTATCGGTGCATTTAAGGAATACAACTCTATCGTCGCTATCTTTGGTAAGAAAGGTGAGACTTTAGCGGGCCAAAAGAACATGTACACCGTCGTTTTCTACGTGTACGATAACATTTCCGCGAACACATCATTCGCTGCCGCAGCGGCCGTGTTCCTATTCGTTATTATTTTAATCTTTACATTCTTCCAATTCTGGGCGAGTAGTAAGAGAGTTCACTATTAGGAGGTCAACAGCATGTTATTTGAAGAAGAATTAGAACAACAAGCAGTCGTTGAAGAAGAACAAGTTGAAGAAACTCCTGTGGAAGAACAACCAGAAGTCGTGGAAGCTCCAAAAGAGCCAAAACCAGAAGAAGAAAAAGTCGAAAAAGCACAATACATCGACTTCGCTTCCGTTAAAGTTAATAACAACTTAGTCTTATCAATTACAGAAGCTAGTAAAACAGTTGACCAAATTAAAAAGGCTGAAAAGGTGACACATATCATCTTCACCGCCTTAACATATTTGTTCATCGTCGCATTAGCGTTAGTGGTTATCTTCCCATTCTATTGGATGATCATCACATCATTAAAGACATACTCCGAAATTACACAAGAACAACAAACATTCTTCCCAAGCGTTGTTATGTGGACAAACTACGTGTACGTCTTCCAACACTTTAATTTCTTTACTTATATGAAGAACACCATCGTGGTCGCTATCTTCTCCACAATTGGTACTCTTCTTACAACCATCTTCGCAGCCTTTGCGTTCTCTAGATTGCAATTCAAAGGTAGAGAAGCATTATTCATGGTCTTCTTAGCCACAATGATGATTCCTGGTGAAATGATGGTTATCTCTAACTACATTACAGTCGCATCCTTTGGATGGATTACAAGTTCAACCCATACACAAACACTCATGGAAGCATATCTCGCTATGATCGTGCCATTCTGGGTCTCCGTCTTCCACATTTACTTGTTAAGACAGAACTTCAAACAAATTCCAAACGAGTTATACCTTGCCGCGAAAGTTGACGGTAAGAGCGACTGGAGTTACTTATGGAAAGTTATGGTCCCACTCGCGGCACCAACACTTATCTCCATTACAATCTTAAAATTCATGGGAACTTGGAACTCCTATGTGTGGCCAAACTTAGTCACAGAAATTCCACAATACCGTTTGATCTCTAACGGTCTTCGTGAATCAAGCTTCCAAAACGCTGACTTAGGTACCATCGAATATGGTTATCAAATGGCAGCGTCCATCTTGGTCACCGTGCCTCTATTCTTACTCTTCATCTTCTTTAGAAAGTACATCATGAAGGGTGTCGGAAGAGCCGGTATCAAGGGTTAATTATGATTTAATTAGCCCGTCTGCGGTAATTAAATATATTTATTAAATGACTTTTAGGAGGAAATTATGAAAACTAGTCGTTTATTCGCAGTATCAGCAGCAGCTTTAATGGCAATGTCCCTTACTGCATGTCCAAGCGGTCCTAAAAATATCGAAATCGTTATTTGGACCACATACAATGATACATATCAAACAATCATCAATAACTGTATCGATGAATTTAAAAAAATTGAACCAGGCATCACAGTCAAAAATGTCAAACAACAAGGTTCTTACCAAGATTTAGCTAAGATGTGTGTCGATGGCTTCGCAGTTGATAACTATCCAGATATGGTCGCTGCTTATCCAGATTCAGTTTCTGACTTCATCACAAACGCAAAAGCCCTTAACATTCAACCATATATGGAAAACGCAGAATATGGTTGGACAGAAGAAGATATAGCTGACATTCCAGAAGCATATATCAACTTAGGCAGACAATACATCATTCCAGGTACATATTCCTTACCAGCTTCCAAATCTACAGAAGCTATGTACTATAACCAAGACGTCCTTATCGGTTTAGATTTATCTAATTACGATACCGAAGATCACGTTGTTAATAATGGTCAACCATTAACCGATGAATATCTCCAACACTTAACATGGGACGAATTATTCGAAAGCTTAATTCCAGCCTTAGATGCTTATGACCAAGCACAAGATGCCGAACATAAGATTATCGACCGTACATCCTTCGAAGACTGGGCATGGGTTGGTTACGACTCCGATGATAACTTATTCATCACATTAGCCGAACAATATGGTTTTGGATATACATCCATTGATCCAACAACTGGTAAAGGTCAAATCAACTTCAATAATGATGGCATGAAGAACCTCATGAAGAAATTCAAAGGTTACTATGACAAACATTACTTCACCACAAAGGGTGTCATTAACACAAACGTTAACTACCGTTCAACCGTTGATGCAATGTTATTCTCCATCGGTTCCACAGGTGGTGTTAAATATCAATTCGCAGATGCTACAAGACACAATGTCGGTGTCGCAATGATCCCACAAGCAGATTTGAACAATCCAAAACTCATCTCTCAAGGTCCTGATTTCGCATTCTTAAATCACAATAATGACAAGAGAGCAGAAGCCGTTTGGAAATTCTTCAAACTCTTCACAAACACAAAATACAATACAGCTTGGGCTTTAACCACAGGTTACTCCCCAATCAGATACAGCGTCTTAGAAACAGAAGATTACGCTGAATACGCAGATTGGCAATCTAAAGAAGAACACACACTTGATAGATTAACAGCATTAAATGCTAACTACGCTACAAGTGTTGGTGATTACCAATTCACATCTGCAGTCTTCAAAGGCAGCTCTGAAGCTCGTGTCCAAGTCGGTACAATCTTCGCAGCATGTGTCGCCGCAGGTGATCAATTAGATTCTAGAATCGATGGCATTTTCCAAACAGCAGTCGATAACACAAAACTCAAAATGTAATTACAATTCATAGGAGGTAATAAAACTATGAAATTAAAAGCTAAAGCTTTATTACTCTTACCACTCCTTGCCGCTGGCCTCAGTGCCACTGGCTGTGGTGATAACTTCAAAGGTATCACCATTAAGTTCTGGCACACCTTTGGTCAAACTGTCCAAGATGGTTTAAAACCAAAGATTAAGGCATTCGTTGATGCCGTTAAAGAACAAGATGGTGTTGATGTAAGAGTTAAAATGGTCTACCAAGGTAGCTATGACGATATCGCTAAGAAGATCGCCGATGGTTATTCTGTTAACAATAGACCAACACTCGCCGTTGCTTATCCAGACAACGTTGCTGACTATCTTGAAATCGGCAAATCATCCAATAAAGAATTCGTCGTTAATCTCGATAAATACATTAACGATTCCACAGTTGGATTTGGTAAAGAATCCTGGTTAGGCGATGTCGAAGGCAAAGATGAAACAGACTTTGTCGAAGATTTCTATGCTGAAGGTAAAGGCTATGCTGTTGAAGGTACCTATTCCTTACCATTTATGAAATCTACAGAAATCATGTTCTATAACATGACACTTCTCAAAGCCTTTATGCCTGGTTTCGAACCAACCGTTGGCGATTCCGAAGAGCGCATTAAAGAATATATGTCCACAATCACATGGGACAGATTTATGGAACTTTGCGCATACATTGAAGCCAATAAGGATGCTCAGGGTGTTGGCGAGACATTAGAAGTTCCAGCTTGGTACGATAGTGATGCCAATATGCTCGTTAGCAAAATGTTCCAAAACAACATTGGTTATTCCGCAGTTACAAGTGAAGGTAGAGGAAACATTCTCTTTGCAGAAGGCGCAAACCGCGCAAACCTTCAAAACTTATTAGAAACATTGAATACCCAATATCAAAACAATCTCTTCACCACAAAAGGTATCAAAAATACCTATGGTAGTGACTTCTTCACTGGTGAAAGATGTGTCTTCTCTATTGGTTCATCTGGTGGTTCCGGATATAACTTCCCACAAGCAGAAGCCTTTGAATTAGGTGTCTGCCGTGTTCCAGCCAGCAATAACAATGCTTTATACGTTTCTCAAGGTCCAACACTTGCTATCTTCAACGATAACGGTTTATCTTCCGAGAAAAACGCACAAACAACCTTATATGCATGGAAATTCATGAAATACATTACAAACGGCCAAGTTAACGCTGAATTATGTGTTAACGGTTCAGAAGGTTATGCTCCTGTCCGTTATAGCGCATATGAATCCGAATTCTTCCAATACTTTATGGAAGAAGGCGAACAATACGCTAAATGTTATGACGTCATCGTTAATGACATCAACGTTAACGCTGGTTACTTAGTGGCTCCTGCATTTAAAGGTAGTGCAGCATTAAGAGATGAATGTGGTTCCTTATTAACCGCAGCTATCAGAGCAACAAATCAAGCTGATATCCCAGGTTTAATCGATCGTTGTATTTCTAACGCTAGACAAAAATTCTAGGAGGATAATATATGTCTCTTAAATCATTATTCTCAAAAATTATCTGTGCAAGCTTAGTATTAGGCGGTTTATCCGCCTTTACGGCTTGTGATAATAAGTTCCATGACTATACCAAAGATGGCACAGTCACATTACCATTAGAATTCAGTGGTAAAGACTTCTACACCGATGGTATTGGTGAATTTGAACTTGCTCACGCAATCGATGGCGATACCGCTCACTTTACACCAAAAGTGGACAGAACCCACCAAGGTTTAATGAAAGCCCGTTTCTTCGGTATCGATACACCAGAATCTACTGGTAAAGTTCAAGAATATGGACACGCCGCAAGTGATTTCACTAAAGGCAAATTATTAGAAGCAGCGGAACATGGCACAATTGTCATTTCCTCTCCACAAAACAGTTATGGCGCACCAAGCCCAGATAGCACAGGCCAACGTTACGTTTCTCTTGTTTGGATTAATACTGAAAAGAAGAACGCAACACGTAGCGAACTCGTGTTATTAAACCTCTGGATTGTCCAAGAAGGTTTATCTTGGGTTAAAAATGTTGGTGATATGCCACAATACGAAAAGACTTTCTATGCTGCTGAAGAACAAGCAAAGAAATTCAAACTCAACTTACACTCCGGTTTGCCTGATCCAGACTTCAACTATGGTGAATACTATGAAACATCATTATTGGATGTTAAAAACGAAGTCAGAGAATGTTTGGCAGATCCAGAACACGAAAACAAATACGACAACTATAAGATGAGAATCCAAGGTACAGTCTGTGGTTATTCTAACCACATTCTCTACTTACAAGATTTCTGCTACTACGATCAAGATGATGAATCTAAAGGTGGCGAAATGTGTGGTATTAACATCTTTGTCGGTATGGGTGCTATTAGTAGTAAATACACAAAACTTAATTCTTACATTGAAGTCTGTGGTTTAGCTCAATACACCGATAACTATGGTTTCCAAGTTACAGATACTCAAGGTCGTTTCCCAGTCGGTACAGCCACATCTCCAAACGATGCTAAAGTTATCTATACACCAGCAGAAAATGAGGAAACCGAACACAATTTAATTACCGCTCAATACACAAAGAGCGAATTAAATGCTGTCGCAACTGCTACAGATCCTTATAACTTAGAATGTTTAAATACAGCTGTTGAAGTTACTGATACATTAGTTTGTACACAAGCATATGTCAGCGAAAGCAACAGTAAAGAAGTTACATTAAACTTCGATGGTGCTGACTTCAACGTTTATATTCCATTCAACTACCATGGTGACCCAAGTAAACCATTAGTTCGTTGGATGACAAAAGAAGACTTCATCGGCAAACAATTTACAGTTAAAGGTGTCTACGTCTTACACAAGACACAATCTGGAAATGTTAAATTCCAAATCGTTCCAAATGGTGAAAAAGACCTAGTCTGTCTCAATCCATCATCTGGTGAATAATTTATCAGGAGGCAAGAAATATGTATTGTTATCATTGCGGTAAAGAAATTGATGAACATAAGCTTGAAGCAAAACAATCCTCATTAGCTCTCAAAGATGAAAACGGAGAGTTAATGGAAATCGATAGTGATGCTCAAGTGGCTTATGTGTGCCCACAATGTGGTCATTTAATCCGCGCTAATGCAACTCCTGAAGATTTAAAATCATTATCTCAAGCAAGCCACTCCCAACTCCAAAGAGGTGCGAATAGTTTTGCTAGAGGTATGGCATTAAACCTTATTGGTTTAATCATCGGCATTCTTGCCATTTCATTCTTACTATTATCTTATCAAAGTGATGGCGGTGGAAAGACCCTTAATCCAGGTAAATCCACCTTCCTCATCTTTGTGGTAATGGGTATCGTTGCTGTTATTCTTTTAGGGTTCGGTATAGTCTCTACTGTCATTGGAATCAGAAAAAAAGTGATTTACTCAAAACTTCTAAAAGATTTAAATAACAAAACCTTTGTTCAATAGGAGCAAAGAAATTATAATAATTTCATAAGGAATAAAAGAGGAGGGTTTTATGAAAAAACAGATTTTATTACCTTTCGTCTTATTAGGATCATTAGGAATGGTCGCATGCCTTGCAGGTTGCGGTCCACAAGCTGAAAAAGGCTTTGGCGTTGCAATTTCTAATAAAGACGCACTTCAAGAAACTTGGTATGCTGGTTCATCCCGTGACCTTGATATCGAGTTAACTCCTGCCGGTAACGTGATGGCTGAACTCACAACAGGTGCCTTGAAAATTGAATCAAGCAATACAGATGTTGTTTCAATTACAGGTATCGCCGCTAACGCACTTGCTGAAGGCGAAGCCACTGTCACA
Source organism: Caryophanales bacterium (assembly GCA_016290145.1). Classification (GTDB taxonomy): domain Bacteria; phylum Bacillota_I; class Bacilli_A; order RFN20; family CAG-826; genus RUG13091. The sequence goes on along the minus strand of JAEESX010000022.1, from coordinate 5,103 downwards.
GTCAAATACCATGGCTGGAAAGACACAGTTGATCTCTCAATTAGCCGTAAGCAAACCAACAAAGAAAAATTCGGTACAGTCCATGAAGGCACAGCCGAAGACCCATTTGACAACGAAGACGCAGTCAAAGTCGGTGAATGGGCAAAAGATAATGGCAATACAGAACCATTATATGTTAGAGGCGAAATCGCATCCTTCTATCATGCTCCAGGTTCAAGATCTGACGGCGCTGTCTCTTGGTTCTTAAAACCAGCAGAAGGTCAAACAAAAAAATTCGAAGTTTATAAGTGCTATAAAGCAACCGGTACCGGTGCTGAAAAGAACTTAAAAGATTCTGACGTCTGGGTGGGCGGTCTTGCTACAGCTTATGGTCCAATCACATGGTATGCCGATGCTAACCAAGCTGAATTCACAGGCTCAACATTTGTTAGCTGTGAAGGTGAACCACCAGCACCAAGAACCACAATCAATGCTACATTTGCCGAAGCTTTAGCAGCAGGTAAAGCATTAGAAGATGGTGCAGATTCTTATAACTACTATGTGTTTGATGCATTTGTCACAAAGAAGAGTGGCGCAAACTACTTCTTAACAGCCACTTCTGGCGAAGCCATTACAGATGAAAAAGCAAACACAATTGAAATCTATAATGCCGCTGCAGCATTAGATGCAAAATTAACAAAGAACGCTAAAATTACCGTCAAGATGATTCTCAAGAATTATCATGGACAAGTCGAAAACTTATTAGCATTAGCCGCTGATGACATCACAGTCCTCACAGAAGGTGGATCTTGGGATGTCGTCCCAGAACCAGCAGTTGAAACAAGAACACTTGCTCAATTCATCGCTGGCGAAAACACAAAAGCAAAAGCTTACAATGTTACAGGCGAAATTAAAGCATTCAAAAATGGTTCCACAAAAGATAAATACGGTAACATGACATTAACAGATGGCACAAACGATTTAATCGTTTACGGTGCTACAATGACAGCTACCGCATTAGCATGGAACGATTCTGATGCTTATGTCTTCTCAAATCCACAAGACTTCATGACAAATACAACATCCAACGCTTTAGCAGTTGGTGACACAATTACCATGAAGATGATCCGCTGCGACTACAATACAACAATTGAAGGTCAAGGCATCATTACAAACATCCAAGGTGGCCAAGGTGGCGGTGGCGGTGAACAAACTGCTATTACCACAATGGCTGGCATCTACGAAAGTGGAAAAGCTGGCGATGCTATCGATGTCAAAGGTGTCTATGTTGGCGCATATGGTAACAAGACAAATGAATGGTTTGTCGCTAATGGCGACTATGCCGTTTACTTATACCAAGTTAACATCCCATCTGGTCTTGCAGTTGGTGATTCCGTCCGTATCCAAGGTAAATTAGGTGTTTTCAAAGGATTAATTCAAGTCGCTAAAGATGGTGCTACAGTCACAAAAATCGATGAAACAATCACCTATAATGCCCTCAGTTACACAGGCGGAGCATTCACAAAGGCTCAATTAAGCCGTCCAGTTCAATTAACTGGTACAGTCAAAGCAGCCGTTGCTATTGATGGAACAGCTAACAAATCAGTTACACTCACAGTCGGTTCAACTGATGTTACAGTTTACGTTAAGAAGAGCTATGGTTTAGATTACACAGCTTTAAATACTGCTTTTGGTACAGCCAATGCAACAGTTACAATTAAAGGCTATGTCGCAATCTATGATGGCAATTCAACAGTCGATTACGCAACATCCACAGGCTATCAAGTCGTTAGCCCAGTCGTCGTTGCATAATTAAACTAATTGACTAATTAAGAGCGGTCTTCGGATCGCTCTTTTTTCTTGCCTTGGTAGTTAAACTATAATTTAAGGTTAATAATTCAACGTCTAAAGAAGTTTTAGGCCAAAAACGAGTAAACGCTAAGAAAAATGAATAAAGTCTCTTAAAGCGCCTATTTTTATAAAATAAATTAATGTTTTCTTTGTATTGCAAACTTTAAACCTTTAATTTATTATTATTAAGCGCAATTATGGTCCCTTAGCTCAGCTGGTAGAGCAACTGACTCTTAATCAGTGGGTCAAAGGTTCGAATCCCTTAGGGAGATATATATACTAAGTATATAAATCTCAGGGTGGTGTGCAATTGATTATTATTAGGCCTGAAAAATCAGTATGTCTGTTATAAAACGGAAACATACTAATAAAGAAGGTCTTTTCTTTTACGATTTTTTATCAGAAAAAGAGTCCAGTGGTTTATCCAAGAAAACTCTGCAAAATTATCTTGAATCCTATTTACGTTTTAAAAGAGAAGTTGGCAAGGCAATTAATGAGGATTCTATTAAAGAATGGACAATAAAAATGTTGTCCGAATCCATGAATGCTATTTCGATTAATTATTATCTTCGTCATATAAAAGTATTTGTTAATTGGCTTTCACGTAAAGGACTGATTGAAAAAATAAAAATAGATACTCTTAGAAATCAGGAGTCGCAGCTTAAAATAGTCACTGATAATGAATTAGAGGTTTTATGCGAAAGACCTACACATTCAAAGAGTTTTGCTTATTTTAGGTCGTGGGCAATAATATGTTTCATTATGGCCACTGGTGCGAGAGCATCCACTTTATTAAATATTAAGATGAATGATTTTGATTTCATTCAAAAAGAAATAAGGTATACACATTTAAAAAATAAAACATTCGCAATAGTTCCGATGTCTAACGCACTAATGATGGTATTAAAGTATTATTTGGGTATTTGGGAAATTAAAAGCGACTATCTTTTTCCAGATGCAAAGGGCAATAAACTCACATTGAATGGATTAAGTCTTTCATTGCGTAGATATTGCATAAGTAAAAATCAAATGCCGCATGGGCCTCATGCCTTTAGACATACTTTTGCTAAGAAATTTATTTTAAATGGTGGAAGTGCTTTCGCTTTGCAAAGATTTCTTACACATAGCGACTTAACGATGACAAAAAAGTATGTTCGTCTTTTTGATGCTGATTTAAAAATTGGATTTCAAGAGCTTTGCCCTTTAGATAATTGCAAAAAGAATTTCACTATAAATAAGAGGTAGGTTATATTCATTAAATTTTTATTTAATGAAAAAATAAATGTAGTGTAACGAAAATGACCTTTGCAAAAACTAAGTTGTATAATACTAGTGCTCAAGAAGATTATGGACACTTTTGAAGATTTACAAACTATTTATGAAATTTTAGAAACCAAGGAAGAAAAGAAGAAAAAAGGAGAATTTGAACCACTTAAGGTAGAAGAATATATTGTTCCAGAATTCAATATCCCTATTAGTAATGCTAAAGGTTCTGCTTCTAAGAGAAAAAAGAAACTCTCCCAAGTACTCTCTTTTATAGAGTATGCACAATACTTAAGGTTTAGTGATGGATGTACATTAATGCCTATTCCTCAAACAAGCAAAAGGCTTCTTTCTATTTGGGGTTCACAGATGAGCGTAAGCAGAGGCATTAAATACATGGAAGAGATTGGTTTAATCTCTCCATATGTTCAAACGTACCGTTTTCACGTCAAAGGTAAAAAAGAGAACTACTCCAAGTTATATAGATATTACAAAGATAATGAAGATAGAGTACTAGAGTATTGTAAGAGAGAAAACATAGTTAAATATGAATATGGGATGGATGATATGATTGATATATCATTAGTAAACACTTGCAAATTACTAGAGAATATACCTATATCCAGGATAAGATTCAAGCACAATATACGGTTGTTTAAACCAGAGAATTATACAGAAAAAGAATTTGAAGATGCTTTGGTGTATTGCTTGTGCATAAACTACCCAATGCTTGAATTGTGGAATCACAAAGTTAAAGAGATTAATGAAAGATTCTACAAGAAATATCCTGACTTTAGACTGTCGTTTTATCCATCTTTTACATGGTCAAAAAGTAGAAGGAGTATCACAAGCATCGGTATAAGAGTTACCAATCCGCTTTGCAATTTACCGAAAGAAGAGAGAAAAAAGGTAATTAAACAATATGGATTTAACTATATTAAAGATATTAAAAGTTCTGTTCCTAGACTGACCCTTTCTTTAAACACCGGTAAATGGATAGAAGAAAATATAGATATTTATGAGTTGATATTTAGAAAAATATACCCTCATGGCATCTTCAGAGAAAAAGTCGAAAGAGAAATAATAAAGTCCTTATTTATGAGAGCTTATTTTGATGTGAGTAAAAAGTCTGTAGCAAATCATACATGGAGGGCGATGAACAAAAAGGGACCAGGCAAAAAAAGAGTATACGCTGCTATGGGAGAATTAAGAGATGCTGTTGTAGATGCTGTTGGTGGTCGTTTATTTGATAATGAGATTTTTTATTTTGAATCTTTGCTCTATTTAATGACACTTTATGACCTCTTATGTTGCGGCATAATGACTTGGTTACTATATGATTGTTTTTATTCGAAAGACTTTAATGACGAAATTTCTTTCGAAGAATTGATTACTTATGGCATTAAGAAAAATTTTTTAAAAGCCAATATGTTTTTAAGAGACGTGAAATTCATAGAGTTCAAACATGAAAGTAAATATAGGTCTGCCGAAGACGCCTTAATAAAAAATGGCTTTTATGAATATAAACCAAATTGCTGGACTACAACTTTATAAATAGTTCTAATACCCACATATATTGACATTTATTCACATGTCTACAAGTGGGTCTTTTTTATCTGCTAAATTAAATGAGGTATTAATATGACAATAAAAGAAAAAAATGAATTCGATTGGAGACCCTATGAGGAATTTGTAAAAAAGTCTGTCATCTCATATTCAATAATTGAAAGAACAATTATAGAGGGTTATCCGCTTATCATAGTCGAGCAAAGCAAAACGAACCGAATCGCTTTCTTGGTTATCCCAACAAAAGAAGACAGAGTGTTGACTGGAGATTTAACCAAGACAAATGACTTAGCTAGAAACAGCATACTAAGGCTGGTCACAGAGGCTAAAAAAGCATTGTCTGACATGAATATGGATGTTGTGTTAATGATTGCTCAGTGTAGATTGGTATTTGCACCAAAGAACAATGAATCAAAGCACTTGGCCCTCAACAAGTGGTGGATA
>JAEESX010000021.1 GCA_016290145.1 Caryophanales bacterium | reverse complement strand
AAGGTCATAAAGTGTTAGTCTTCATGGATTTTGAAGGCACACAGTTTTCTCATGAGATGATTGCATTAGGAGCTATTTTAGTAGTCATCGATCAAAAGACCGGAAGAATTAAAAAGAAAAAAGCTCCATTTAAAACATATGTTAGAGCCCACAATAGAATTGGTTCTTATGTTGAAAGACTTACAGGTATCAATGAAGAGTTATTAAAACAAAAGGCCGTTTCATTTAATGATGCAATGAAAGCATTCAAAGCCTATTGTGGTCTTAACTTCAAAAAAGCCACATTCATTACCTATGGTAACCATGATATGAGAATCTTAGGCCAATCTATCGCCTATAACTTAGCGTATCCAAAAGATGTGACTTCTCAAATTCAAAAGAACTACTTCGACTATTCAGTATTTATTGGAGAATTCATTAGAGATGATAAAGGCAATCCACTATCACTAATCCATTTATGCCAATTATTTGAAGTTCCAGAAGCAGGGCAAGCACATGATCCAGAAATCGACGCTATTAACTTAGCAAACTTATATGATGCATTCTTAGCAAAGAAAGACTTGGTCCTTGATGAATATAAGAAACACATCAGAAGCCACAGCAATAATTTACCAACACCAATCCACAATGCGATTGTTAAATTAGCATCTGGTGAGAATGTTACTGCTGAAGAATTTAACGAAGAATTAAAGAACTACATAGACTAGTATGATTAGATATCCTAACGGCACAAAATACCAACCAGCAGCGGAAAAGAAAAGGGTCTCAAGAAAGTCAAAAGAAGACCTTTCTATTTCTGCGAGCAATAGAGGCATGGACCTTGAAAGTGATATCAACTTATCTAACGAATGGTACCGCGATCAAGATATCGCAGTAATTACAAAAAGACCAACACCCATCAATATCGTAAAGGTAGATTATTCTCGTGGCGCAAGAATCACAGATGCCTATTTTGAGAAACAATCTACAACCGATTATAACGGTGTTTACAAAGGCCGCTATATCGACTTTGAAGCAAAGAACACAAAGAGTAAAACAAGCTTCCCATTGTCCAATATTGAGAAGCATCAAATTGACCACTTAAAACGCGTTATCAAACACGGTGGAATTGCCTTCTTCATTATTCAATTCCAAAGCAGACAAGAAGTGTATTTATTAGATGCTTCATTCGTTATTGACTTCTGGGAAAATGGCGAAAGAAAATCCATCCCCTATGACGTCTTCTTAAAGGATGGAATTCTTATTAAACAAGGATATAGTCCACGTCTATATTACATAGATGCAATTGAACAAAAATACTTCAAAAAGTAGCGCAAAAACGCTATTTTTTATTGCAAAAAGCCGCTAATTTGCATTTTTCACATTGTGGGCTTCTTGCGGTGCACATATATCTTCCAAAGTGAATTAATTGATGATGCAATTTAATCCATTCGGACTCTGGAAACAGCTTCTTAAGTTTGATTTCTGTATTCAAAGGATCATCATCTTTTTTTGTTAATCCAAGACGTTTAGAAATACGCAAGATATGTGTATCAACTGGTAGGTCTGGAATTCGGAAAATTTCCGCACGAATTACGCCTGCTGTTTTGTTACCAACACCAGGAAATTTTTGTAGTTCATTTTTATCACTCGGAACCACTCCATCATAGTTCTCAACAAGGGATTTCGCGATGGCAATTACGTTCTTCGCTTTGTTCTTGTATAAACCTATTGAATGGATGATTTCTTCAACATCAAAAAGACTGGCATTAGCGAGTTCTTCAAGCGTTTTATATCTATCAAATAATATAGGTGTAACTTTATTTACTGAGACGTCAGTTGTCTGTGCGGATAGCATAACCGCGATAACTAATTCATAGTCTTTATTGTAGTTAAGTTCACAACCAACATTTGGAAATACTTCATCAAGGAAAGAAGATATTTCGTTTATTCTATTTTTTGTCGTCATCATCAAATTGATCTAACCATGGAGTCTTAGCGATTCTAATGGTTTCTTCTAGGTTCTTATCCCAATCATCTTTAATTGTGGTATGACCTTCTTTTTCAATATCTTCTCTTTCAGCCCAAGAAAGAAGAATCTTGTCAACTGAACGCAATGATTTCTTTCCTTTTGAAAGGGCTTCTTTTAATGCGTTAATAATCAATTCATCACTATATCCATAGGATATCCATTCTCTAATACGAGAGAATTCCACTTGTGTTAATGGACGGGATAACAATTCTTCAAATTGACCAAAGACATTTTGAAGCATGTCATTAACTTGTTTGCTATTCTTTTGAGCTTGCTCAAAGGATGTAGTCATTTGGAATTCACGGAAGAGTTTTTCTTTTAATGGATTTAAAGAAGTAACCGTTTTATGTCCTTGTGAGACATATTCAATGAAACCTCTAGTTAATAATCCGTTTAAGATTGCATCAATATCTTTATGATCTAATGTCATTTTTAATGACAAAATATCACCAGTAACGAATGGATTACCTTGACTGGTTAAATGGTCAATCATAAAGATGACAGCGAGTTCATTCTCACTAATCTTCATCTTTTTATAGTTCTCTAATAAGAGAAAACGGAAATCTATAGCTTCTGTAATCATGTGCCTATTAATTTATCACATCTAAAAGATGTTTTATATTATATTCTTCAAAAAGTTTGTTAATCAAACTAGAATCCTTGTTTTTAATCTTTCTAATATCCTGATGAATCTTTTCGATATTTAATTTATCTAATAAGGAAATATTATTTCTAATCGCTTTGTCTAGTTCACTATCGATATTTAATTTGTAATCAATAGAGAATCTTAATGCACGAACGATTCTAAGTGGGTCTTCTTTGATTCTTAAATCAGGATCACCAACCATTCTTAAGGTTCGATTATTTAAATCTTCTTGTCCGTTAACGTAATCTAGGACTTCTAACTTTGAATTCATATATAAAGCATTGACTGTAAAGTCTCTTCTTTTTACATCAATTGATAAGTCTTTAACGAAGTGAATTTTGTCTGGATGGCGAGCATCTTCATAGCCCTTTTCTTCACGCAATGTCGTGATATCAAACTTAACCTTCTTTTCAGTCTTATATGATACACTACCAAAACGCGCAAAAACAAATGATGCATCAGGTAAGAATTTTTTAATATCTTCTGGTGTCGCATCAGTGACAACATCCATATCATCTAGTGGCAAACCAAGAAGATAATCTCTTACTGTTCCACCAACCATATATAAGGAAAAACCGTTATCATTAAATAACTTGTTTAAAGATAAAAATTCTAATAACTTTTCGTCCATAAGGTCATTATATTCTTTATATAAAGATAAAAAAATAAGATGTTTTAGAACATCCTATTTTATTTAGCCCCTTATTTATTGAGTTTAGCTTTTAAAGATTTGGAAACTCTGAAGGAAATTGCACGGCTCTTCTTGATAACAATACGAGTGTGTTTCTTTGGATCTGTTCCTTCTCTTTCTTGACGGACTTTTGGAGAGAAGGCACCAAAGTTTGTGATGTTAACTTCTCTTCCCTCGAGTAATGCTTTCTCCATTAAGTCGAAGCAAACGTCAAGAGCGGCTTCAGCATCTTTTTTGCTTAAATGAGCTTTTTCTGCGACTTGTTCAACCAAGTCACGCTTGTTCAATTTTTGCATGTGTTTTACCCCTTATTAAAACTTGCAACTATTTTATCATTGTTTTCTATTTCTTACCAAAATATTTATCGGCGTACCCTCAAAATTAAAGGTTTCACGCAATCTATTCTCGATGTACCTTAAATAACTAAAGTGCATCCACTCGGAATTGTTAACAAATAAAACGATTGTTGGAGGTGAAGTTGAGACTTGAGAACAGTACAAAATTTTCACACGTCCACCATTGAAATTTGGAGATTGGTTCATCATCTGTGCGTCTTGAATGACCTCATTAAGTAAAGAGGTTTTTACACGTGTGTAGTAAGCTTGGTGAACCATCTCGAGTGTTTCAAAAATAGTATCGATTCTTTGTTTCTTGAGTGCGGACACAAAACAGATTGGTGCATAATCAAGGAACTTATATTCTTGTCTGATCCATTTAGTCATTTCGCTGATGGTGTTTGTGTTCTTATCAACGATGTCATATTTATTCACAACAATAATAATGGCTTTATGTAAATCAGTTGCATATTGAATAACGTGTTTATCTTGTTCCGTAATTCCTTCTTTTCCATCAAGAACTAGAAGAACGATTTCACTACGTTCAATAGCCTTTAAAGCGCGAATTGCGGAGTATTTATCTATAGATTCGTATATTTTGCCGCGTTTTTTAAGTCCTGCGGTGTCAATAACAACGTATTGTTTATCACCCTTTGTGAAAGGTGTGTCAATTGAATCTCTTGTGGTTCCAGAGATATTAGAAACGATAACTCTTTCTTCATTTAAGATAGCGTTCACTAAAGATGATTTTCCGACGTTTGGTCTTCCCACCATACAGAAAGTGATTTTATCTTCATCTAATTGATCATCTGATTCAGGTAAGTGTTTGATTATTTCATCTAATAAATCACCAATACCAATACCGTGAGAACCAGAGACAACATGTGGCTTTCCAAGTCCTAGTCCATAGAACTCTTGAGCGTCGGAAATATGGCTTCCTTCATCGATTTTATTGACTGCTAAAATGATTGGTTTTTTAACTTTGTACAATAACCTACTAACCATACGGTCATCTGAAGTAATTCCCACCTTGCCATCAACAACGAAAACAATGACATCAGCCTCTTCAATCGCGATTTCAACTTGGGCTCTAATTTGTACTTGGAATGGTTTGTTAGCTACTTCAATACCGCCTGTATCTATAACAGAAAAAGAATGGCCTAACCATTCACATTTACCATATAGACGATCTCTAGTAATACCAGCTTCATCATCTACGATGGCATGACGCTCGCCAATCATACGATTAAAAATCGTTGATTTGCCAACGTTTGGTGATCCGACAATAGCTACTATGCCTTTTGGCATGCTTCAGCCGCCTCTTTTTCGGCAATTTTCTTATCGATGATTTCGATAACTGCATTAACAACTTGTTCAACGCTCATAAAGGAAGTATCAAGAAGAATTGAATCTGGTGCAGCCTTTAATGGAGCAAAGTCTCTATGAGAGTCGATATAGTCTCTCTTTCTCACATCTTCTTCAATTTCTTCTAATGTACATTGAATACCTTTAGAAATATTTTCGTCGTAACGACGAATCGCTCTTGTTTCTACACTAGCGATTTGGAAGATTTTGACATCAGCATCTGGTAAAACATATGTACCGATATCTCTGCCATCCATAATGACGGAATGTTTGCCCGCCATTTTACGTTGTTGTTCTACTAAGAACAAACGGATATCTTTGTATGAAGCAATATATGAAACATTACCGGAAACTCGTGGTTCACGGATTTCTTTAGAAACATCGATATCGTTGCAAAGAACAATATGGCCTGGTCTTAACTTAATTGTGACTTCAGGAATTAAAGCAACACATGCTTGTTCATCTTGACAGTTAACGCCTTTTTCCATGCAGTACCATGTAAATGCACGATACATCGCGCCTGTATCAATGTATGTGTAACCCTTAATACGTGCGACTTCTTTAGCAACAGTAGATTTGCCAGCAGCGGCTGGTCCATCAATAGCGACAGTAATCTTCATAACTAGTTTCTCCATACAATAATTCCGAAAATGACAATTGCGGCTATGACTAAGACAATACCTGTAATAATAAGTGACCATTTAACAATGGAAACAGTTCTTTGCCTTTTAGCAATAGCTAATTCTTGTTCATTTTCATTAATAGACTTAATAACTTGGTCCATAGGTAAAGTAGATGTTGTATCTTCACCTATGATTTCCACTTCTGTATTTGCGCTGGATTTGGGGGTTTCTAAATCAGGAGCCTCTTCCTTAATAAGAGAATTCCGGTATTCTTTAAATTTTTGAACTCTAGAAATCGCCATAATCCCTATTTGTATTTATTTTATAAAAATAAGGGGATAATTTGTAGAGGAAATTAACATAAATTAAAAACCCTTTACGAATTATTGAAACAAATAAGCGAATAAGATATAATTTCTTCAAGAAAACCAAGGAGGAATTTTCGATGGCAAAGAAAAAATTAAAGATCGATCAAAGCTTATGCATCGGATGCGGTTGCTGCGCAGGCACATATCCAGATGACATCAAAATCGGTGATAGCGGTTTAGCAGAACTCATTACTGGTGAAGCAGACGAAGAAGCCGTCAGTATCTGCCCTGTTGGTGCAATTTCCGAAGAGGAATAATGATATAGAAAAACCAGGTCATCAAGGCCTGGTTTTTTTATGTCTTTTTTTAATGGTTTTCACCAATTCTATCAATAACTCTATGTAGTCTCTTATAAAGAATAAATGTTATTACTACCACCATCGCGTCTTTCATCGCGTTAAATGGTACACCTACATACGCCCAGAAGGTCCATCCTAAGGATGTGATTTTTGGATTTGCTGCTTGGCACATACCGAGGATTGCTCCCTTTGGGAATCCCATCATGAAGATATAGAAGTCCAAGATTAAGAATGAAGTGATTAATGAGGAAGTTAATACTTGTATTACTGTCGCAATTAGTAAGGCGATTAAAGCACCTTTAACACTTCTATGTTTCTTATAGATAATTGCCGCAGGAATAATAAATGCTGATGAGTAGATAAAGTCCGCTAATTCACCAACACCCATTGTGCTTGTAAATGGTAACTTCACTAATGTCTTAACTAAGATAACAAAGAAGCCACTTAATGGACCATAAGCGAATCCCGCAATAAGAGCAGGCACTTCATCAAAGTGAAACTCTAAGAATGCTGGGAAGAATGGAACTCCAAATGTTAATCCAGGAACAATGTATAAGATAATAGACATTGCTGCGAATAATCCGGTTCTCGCAATAAACTTTGTGGTAATCGGATTTTTCTTTTTTACTAATTTGGCGAGCATGAACACGCCTGCGATTACAATGCATGCGACCGCGATTACTAATCTTGTTAAATCAAACTTACTCATAAAAAATAGACCCAGTCAGGGCCTAAAAAACAACTTCTTTCATCCAGACTTTACTGTCGCCACTGGAATTTCACCAGTTCATGCCTTTCGGCTCGTGGGGTTTACCACCGGTCGCGTTATTCGCTGCCCTGAAGCGGAATTATTATAACTCTATATCTATAAAAATGTTATTTAATTTATAAAAATTATTGTTCTTCGTGATCCATAACTTCTTTAGCTAATGAGAAATAGGCTAAAGCGCTAGAACTTGATGGTCTAAAAATAGTAACTGGTAATCCTTTTGAGTTACTTTCAGGAACGGATATACTTCTAGGAATTTGGTTCAAGAAAGTGTTCTCTTTATATAAGCCTCTAATTTGAGTGGAGATTTCCACACTCATATTTGTTTTAGAGTCATACATTGTTAATAAAACGCCTTCAATACCTAAGTCAGGATTATAAGTGGATTGAATACGTGAAACAGATGCAAGCATCTGTGCAGCGGCCTCCATAGCAAAGTATTCACATTGAACTGGAATTAAAACTGAATTAGCTGCAGTTAAAGCATTGATTGTTAAGAAACCAAGGCTTGGTGGGCAATCAATAATGATGTAGTCATATTCTGTTTTAATCTTAGCAATGCATTCTTTAAGAACTTTGAATGGTTCATCAGTTTTTCCTTCGATAGATTCATCTAAATTTGAAAGGATGAGTTTAGAAGGTAAAACATCTAATGTTTCTAAGATTGTATGACGGATAACTTTGTTAATATCTTCTTCAAGGTTTAAAACATTAAAGATAGTTTTATCGATTAAAGCAATATCAATACCTAATCCACGAGATGAATTACCTTGTGGATCCATATCTATAAGAAGCACTCTACGTTTAAAGTGCGCTAAAGAGGCAGATAAGTTAATAGCGGTTGTTGTTTTACCAACCCCACCTTTTTGATTTGCAATTGCGATAATCTTTGCCATATTACAAATACTATAGCATGAAAAAAGAGACTTTTATAATGGGAGTCTCTTTATATCGGTATATTGTCTTGGGTATTTTTTATTTGTTTCTTTCTCTTTAACGATATGAATTATCGCTCTCTTCTCGTGAGATTCAGGTAATTCAAATTCGTAAATGCTACTTATTCTACAGTTAAGTCTTCTCAAGGCTTCTTTAGAATTATTGATCTCTTCTTCATATCCTTGGCCCTTCATACCAATGAATGTTCCGCCAACTTTAAGCATTGGGATTATGAGCTCTAACAAGATATTTAATTGAGAAACCGCTCTAGCTGTTGCGTAATCATATTTCTCACGGTTATTTCTTGCATAATCTTCTGCACGATTAGCAATACCTTCAACATTAATATTTTGTTCTTTAGCAAAGCCTAATAAATGGTTAATTTTCTTAGCGGTTGAATCTAATAATGTAACTTTAGCATTTGGTTCTAAAATTTTAATAACCATGCCTGGAAAACCAGCACCAGTTCCGACATCAATAATGGACTTTTCTGTTAGGTCTAAATCGTACAAAGCGAGCGCCGAATCGTAGATCATTTTCTCAACAAATTCGTCTTCATTTGTGATAGCGGTAAGATTGAATTTTTCGTTCGTTTCAAGAGTCACTTTCATGAACGTATTTAAAAGATTTACTTGCTCTTCAGAACAGGCGATTTCTTGTGCTTTTAATGCATTCAAAAGTTCATTAATTTTCATTAGTTTTTCCTCTTAATATTGAGAATTAAAATCGAAATATCAGCAGGATTAACACCACTAATTCTAGAGGCTTGTCCAATGGTTAATGGTCTAATTTTGTTTAACTTACTTCTTGCTTCAAGAGCTAAACCATCCATATTGAGGAAGTCAAAATCATTTGGAATCTTCATTGCATCGAGCTTAGCCATGCCTTCTGCTTCCTTAATTTGTTTGATAATGTAGCCCTCATATTTAGCGATAATCTCAATTTCTTCAATTGTGGACTCATCGAGTGAAAAACCCTCTAACTCTGGGATAAACTTAGCAATTTCAGTATATTTTACGTTAGGACGCTTCAATAGTTCGAATGCCTGAATACCACCTTTAAGTTCATTGAAGCCTAGAGATGAAAGGTATTCTTCCACTTCTTTTTTCTTACCTAAATAATGTGCTTTAAGAATTTCAATTACTTTCTCAATATTTGATTTTTTCAAAACGAATTTTTGATATCTGTCTTCTTTTATCAAACCTACATTATGTCCAATTTCTGTAAGTCTCAAATCAGCGTTATCATGTCTTAAAAGTAATCTAAATTCCGCACGTGAGGACATAAGTCTATATGGTTCTAATGTGCCCTTGGTCACAAGGTCATCAATCATGACACCAATATAGGATTGATCACGTCTTAAAATGAGTGGTTCTTTTCCTTCAATTTTGAGTGATGCATTGATGCCTGCCATAAGGCCTAAACCAGCGGCTTCTTCATAACCAGAAGTACCACAAATTTGACCACCGATATAGAGGCCTGGCCACTTCTTTAATTCGAGTGTTGGACCATACTCTTCTGGAACGATTAAATCGTATTCAATTGCATAGGCATATTTTAAGAAAACTGCGTTCTCAAAACCTGGTAATGAACGCACCATTTCTTCTTGAACATTTCTTGGCATTGATGTGCTGAAACCTTGGACATAAATGCTATCTGTATATCTTGATTCTGGTTCCAAGAATAATTGATGTCTTTCTTTATCAGCGAAGTTAACAATCTTGCTTTCAATAGATGGGCAATATCTTGGGCCGACACCAGTAATCAAACCACCATACATCGCGGACTCACCTAAGTGCTCGCGAATAATATCATGTGTATGTGGAGTTGTATAAATTAAGTAACAAGGGATTTGTTCTTCAACAGGAATAAATTCGGTTGTTTCATAAGAAAAGCCTAATCGACCTTTTGTGCCTGGTTGAATGCTTCCTTTAGAGAAGTCGATAGAATCTGCTTTAATTCTTGGAGGAGTTCCAGTTTTAAAACGAGTTGTTTCAATACCCATAGAACGTAAGTATGGAGATAATCCTTTGGATGGCTTTTCACCATCTGGGCCTTCATCTAATACTTCACTACCTCTGAATATTTTACTTTCCATATATGTTCCAGTTGTTAAGATGACTGCTTTAGCAGTGTACTCGTTTCCGAGTTCGGTCTTAACACCAAAAACATGTGTATCGTCATGTAATAAAGACACTACTGTTTCTTCTTTAACAGTTAGGTTTTCAGTCTCTAAAGCTAATTGTTGTAAATAATCTGGATATTCTAATTTATCTTGTTGGGCTCTTAAACATTGAACGCCTGGACCTTTACCAGTATTTAACATTTTCATTTGCAAATAATGGTGGTCAGCAGCTTTTCCCATCATGCCACCTAAAGCATCGATTTCTCTAACAACGATACCTTTAGCGGATCCACCGATAGATGGATTACATGGCATATTACCCATTTTCTTAAAGTTAATGGTGCACAAAAGTGTCTTGTGTCCCATATGAGCACAAGCAAATGCTGCTTCTAATCCAGCGTGTCCACCACCAACAACTATTACTTCGTAATCCATTAACCGACACTACCTTCCATGTCCATTTTAATGAGTTGATTTAATTCAACAGCGTATTCCATTGGTAATTCTTTAGCGAATGGTTCAATAAAGCCCATAATAATCATTTGTGTTGCTTCTTTTTCACTAATACCACGACTCATTAAATAGAAGAGTTGTTCTTCACTAATCTTACTGACTGTGGCTTCGTGTTCAATAAAGCTAGAATTGTTCTTAACTTCGTTTGTTGGAATTGTGTCGCTCTTAGAAATGTTATCTAAGATTAATGTGTCACATTCAACGTGGCTCTTACAGTTAGTGGCGTTTTCTGTATGTCTAACAGTACCACGGTAATTTGCGATACCGCCGTTCTTCACAATTGATTTAGAGATAATTGTACTAGTCGTATCTGGTGCTTCGTGAATCATACG
This sequence comes from Caryophanales bacterium, assembly GCA_016290145.1. Lineage (GTDB taxonomy): Bacteria > Bacillota_I > Bacilli_A > RFN20 > CAG-826 > RUG13091. Next base: position 3,525 of record JAEESX010000021.1, on the reverse strand, counting down.
GGAACCAGCATCTTGGAATTGGTTCTTGCCAGAGACGGCAATAGAAATACATGTGCCTTTAGCACCTCTACCTTTTAAGATACAGGCAGGATATTTCATATTCATCATGCTACCGATGTTGCCATCAACCCATTCCATAGTGGCGTTTTCATAGCAAACAGCCCTTTGGGTGACTAAATTGATGATGTTGGTAGACCAGTTTTGAATTGTTGAATAACGGCACTTAGCGCCTTTTAAAACGACGATTTCTACAACACCGGAGTGTAATGATTCTTTACTATATGCTGGAGCGGTACATCCTTCGACATAATGGATATCTGCACCTTCATCAACAATAATGAGTGTTCTTTCAAATTGTCCGGACTTTTCATTATTAATACGGAAGTAACTTTGAAGTGGCTTATCTAAATGAACTCCTTTAGGAACATAGATAAATGATCCACCTGACCAAACCGCTCCATTAAGAGCGGAGAATTTGTTATCAGCGATAGGTACAACAGTACCAAAATATTTTTTAAATAATTCTGGATATAGTTTTAATCCCATATCTGTGGAGAGGAAAATAACACCTTTATCTTCGATCTCTTTTAGCATGTTATGATAAACAACTTCAGATTCGTATTGAGTAGTAACACCAGAAAGGTATTTTTGTTCTGCTTCTGGGATACCTAATTTGGTAAATGTATTTTTAATAGTTTCTGGAACTTCATCCCAGTTTTGGGTTTCGCCTTTTGCCACTCTATTGAAATAAGTAAAAGAATCGAAATCCATAAAGGATAGATCTGGTCCATAGTTAGGAAGTGGCATAGCATTAAATGCTCTTAAAGCTTTTAATCTAAACTCAAGCATCCATTCAGGCTCGTTTTTTAAACGAGAAATCTCTCTAACAACATCTTCGTTTAAACCTTTTGGAGTTTTAACGATAGAGACATCTTCATCTTTAAAGCCGTATTTATCTAAAGAATCTTGGAATTTAATATCTTTTGGTGTCATATTATTTTCCTTTCAAAATAGCATCCGCGGCATTCCATCCAATAGTGGCGCATCTAATTCTTGCGGCTTGTTTTGAAGTATTAATGAAAACGATAGCTTCATCTAAAACTTCTTCATCAAATGGTTGCTCGTGGATCATATTGTCATATTGTTTGATGATGTTTTTTGCTTCATCAATTTTCTTGCCTTTTAATAAGTCGCACATAATATCTGTGGACGCAGTAGAAATGGTACAAGCAACACCATCAAAACAGGCATCAGTAACGATACCATTTTCTATTAATAGAAAAATGTTTAAATCATCAATGCAGTTATCAGAATGCATATGAATTTGTTCAAACTTATCGGAAGTTGGTTGATGCTTATTCATTGGATTGCTGTAATGATCCATGATAATTGAACGCATCATATCATTAGTTAAAGTAAGCATCTAAAATATCTCCTCCGTTAATAACTGCATCGACAAATGCATCAATGTCTTCTTTGGTTGTATATAAGTAAGTGGACATTCTACATGTTGCAGGTATGCCTAAGAAATCATTTAAAATCTTGGCGCAGTGTTGTCCGCTTCTAATAGCGATACCTTTACTATTTAATAAGGTCGCTTCATCTTGTGCGAATACACCTTTTTTATTAAATGTGATAATACCATTCTTAGCGTTTTTATTATAAATAATAACATCATCACATTTTTCTAATTTAGATAATGCATATTCACATAATTCTCTATCGTGAACATGAATGTTTTCAACACCGATAGATTCAATGAATTCAATCGCTGCTTTAAGTCCTAAAATACCTGCGATATTTTGTGTTCCCGCTTCAAATCTCATTGGAGGTTCATAAGGAACCATTTCGATATCTTTATTAAAGGAAACATTCATTCCTCCTCCAACAAAGTATGGCCACATCTTTTCTAAGAGTTCGTATTTACCGATTAAGCAGCCAATACCAGTAGGACCACACATCTTATGTCCAGAGAATGTTAAGAAGTCGATATCAGCATCTTTGAAATCAATCTTCATATGTGGAACAGATTGCGCTCCATCCACAACAAGGATTGCACCATTTTCATGAGCGACTTTAGCGAATGCTTTAATATCAACTACATTTCCTAATACGTTACTCACATGAGCAACGGAAATGACTTTTGTTTTATTAGAAATAATCTTTTTAAGATTATCAACAGTTAATCTTCCCTCTTCATCTAATGGAATAAATTTTATAACAGCGCCAGTTAAGTGGCTAACTTCATACCAAGGTAATAAATCAGAAGCGTGTTCGTTTTCACTTAAGATGATTTCATCACCTTTCTTAAGGAATTGGAAACCATAAGATAAGGCGATAAGGTTTAGGGACATTGTGTCGCCAGAAGTAAAAACAACTTCTTTAGCATCAGAGTTCACAAAGTGAGCCACTGTTTGTCTTGCTTTTTGAACCTTTTGGTCCATGTTATATAAAAGGTCATAATCACCTCTATGATGATTGGCGGTTTCCTCAGAATAATATTTCACTGTCGCATCAATAACACATTGAGGTTTGAATGTTGTGGAAGCGTTGTCTAAATAAACAAGTGGATGACCTTGCATCTTCTTGCCATTAAGCATTGGGAATTGTTCACGTATTTTCTTAATGTCGTACATATTACATTTTCCCCTCAATCAAATTGATGATTTTTTCTTTATATTCTTCATCTTCAAAACCCTTGATAATTGGTTTTAAATAACCAAAGGTAATGAGGCGTTTTGCTTCATCTTCAGTTAAACCGCGTGAGGTTAAATAAAAGATGTGTTCATCATTTATTTTTCCAACGACTGCAGCATGGCTAGCTTCAACATCGTTTTCATCGATTTTTAAAACTGGTTTCGCCACACCATTAGAGGTCTTATCGAAAACCATGATCTTGGCGTTTTGGTGTGCTTTAGATCCATGCATTCCATTTTCGATTTTGCCGATACCAGCGAAAACGAGTTTTGCGTTATCACGGACAACACCATAGTTATCCATCTTTGAATATGTATTAAGTGCGTTGTGATAAATGTTCACAGCGAACTCTTTATGCTCGTTCTTTTCAGTTAATGAGGCTAAATGCCATCTGCAAATTGCACCTTCACCATTGAGATTGATAGTAATATCCGCTTTACAGTCGGATGTAATGAAGTCTGCAAAATATCCAGAAAATTCAGCGTTTTGACTAACATTTGCGGTAATTTTGAGGTCTTTTTTGTCAAAATGCATTAATGAAGCAATGTTAACTGTGACATTTGCAGGTACTTCAAAATGAATCTCTTGAACTTTTTCATAATTAATCAAAAGAAAATCAAAGTTTGTACCTTCTTGGATATTGATTTCTACCTTTCCTTCTCTATCTTTAAGGTCGAGTAAAAAGAATTTGGAGGCAGATTCCAATACGTTATATCTATTAAGGTTTTTATCGTAGTTAGGTAGAAGTCTTTCCATTATTTGATAGCTTCCTTCACACCACATGTTCCGATAGAAACTGTGTTCATTTTGTTTTCATCTTTTGCGATT
>JAEESX010000037.1 GCA_016290145.1 Caryophanales bacterium | reverse complement strand
AAGTCTTTAAAATCTTTTGTTTTACCAATGCCCAATGTTGGAGCATGGTTAGAAGTACAGAAGATGATATAGTATGTACCTTCTAATTCCACGAGTCTTGGATCATAAGCATATTCTAATTTAATTGGTTTTCCTTCTTTATCATGGAAAACGATTGGATCTATTTCAAAATCAAAATGGATACCATCTTTAGAATGTCCCACGAATAAGAATGGGATACCGTTTTTCGTGTCCGCTCTAAAGACACCAATGAATTCATCTTTATATGCCATAACAGCGCTATTAAAGACTCTAGAAGCATTTGGGAATGGATTCATAGAGATAATAGGATTTTGAGAATATCTCCATAAAGGAGAATCACATCCTTCTGGACGCTTCTCATAAGGCATATTAGCTAATTCTTTTCCATAGATTTGATGTTTCATAATTAATACCTACTTTTTAATTTCTGCGTTTGATTCTCTTTCAATAAAGTCACATCTAATGACGATTTGAGAATAAGGAATTTGGTGTGACTTAATTGAATTAGCCACGTATTTTGCGACTTCCTCACCAATCTCTTGGCGTGGAATGTTGAATGTTGATAATCTTGGAGTCATAAAGTCTCCAGTCCTGATGTTATCAAAACCGATAACAGAGATATCTTCAGGAACCTTTTTACCTAATCTATTAATTGTTTTAATAGCATTTAATGCGATTATGTCATTAGCACATACAATCGCGCTTATTGGTTGATTATTTAATGCATCAATGAGCATTTGCTCATCAGCGTAATTCTTTTTGTCATTATTAAAGATAATTGAACATGGTTTATTGACTTCTTTTTTGTGATTTTCCATAGCCGCCATATAGCCTTCATGTCTTTCTCTAAAGGATAGGCTATGGGAATCACTACCATAGAAGGCAATATTGGTATGCCCTTGTTGGATTAAGCGTTGGACCGCTAAGTAAGTGGAATCATAGTTAGAGAACTTAAATTGTGTGGCTTCACTATGGAATGTTTTTGGATCCACGATGACGATTGGTTTACCTTTAGCCACTAATGTATCCATGATTTGTTTTGGTGCCACATGGATGATGATAAAAGCACTAACGGATGATTCTTTTAACTTTTTAAGAAGGCCATCATCAATCTTGTCTTCTTCAAAAGTGAGATATTCGACGATTAAATTGCTTCTAGATAAGGTGGAAGATATGGCGGTAATAATGGGTTGCCAGAAATCTTCTTTGAACAAAATACGGCTAGAGCCAATTAAAAGGACACGGTTAGAAGCAACCTTATGCACTTTTAATTTCGATGTGTCGTAGCCGAGTTCTGTGGCTTTTCTAATGATCTTTTCTCTAGTGGCATCTGAGACATTGTTCTTGCCCCCTAACGCTCTTGAGACTAGACCTTTAGTAACACCACACTCTATAGCAATTTGTTCTAAAGTTGGTTTTTTCATATTCTTATTATCTTTAATTTATTATTAATTAATATACGAGTATAGGAGGGGTATTAATTACCCCTCCAAATACGCGTTTATATTTGTGCAAGTTAGGCGATAGAGCCTTGGAAAACTGTATCGGCTGGAATCATTGCTGCCATTTCACCAGTTGTGCTGATGACTGTGAATGTCACAACACCTGCTTGGTCACTTGGAGCATATGTACCAGTAATGACTGTCTTTTCACCGCCATTGAATGGAGGAACAGTGATTGTCATCTTGTTACCGATTAAGGTAAATGTTGCGTCAAGTGAGCCACCTAAGGCAGCGCATGTAAGTTTACATGTACCATGTTCACCTAATGTGATGGATGCTGCACCTGGAACGATTGTGCCACTCATTTCTAAGCCTTTGATAGCTAAGAATGGAGCAGCGATGTTCATTTCTTCTGGGAAGAACATTGCATCATCAATGTAGAAGTAGTCAGCACCACTACCACCAGAGATGTTTGCAGCTGTATAAGCGACACCATAGTATGTTTTAGCAGGATCTAGTGGAATAACGACTGGAGTCCAATCACTATTCGCTGGGATTTGTGCTTCAACATAAGCTCTATTACTGCCTTGTGTACCAGGAGTGACTTGTGCCTGATAGTAAACGGATGTCTTAATTGTTAAGGCTGTAGCGTTTGGATTCTTGGCCCAATACATGAAATAATTTGCACCTGTATGGCCTTCAGCAGAACCGTCCATTAAGCCCCATGTCATATATCTCATAGCGTTGGATTTATTACGTTTAAGTTTTAAGGATTGAGAGCCACTGTGGACTTCGGTTGTTTCGAGTGATAATTGATCGCCGCTACCACCCATTAAGGACCAACCGCTGCCACCGACTGTGGAACCACTACCACCTGAGTAGTAATCACAGTAGTAAGCACCACGAGCACCGGAACGATTGTTCTTATCGGTATTGCTTTGATAGTACATCTTACCGCTTTCGGTATATGTTTCAGCGTTATCTAAGACGTCCATTTCGTTGAATGTGAATTCACCGAATGTTTGAATGACACCAGTTGCGGAAACGTATTCTAATTTGTTGCTATCAGCATTGATGTTTGCGACATATGTACCATAAGCACCAAAGTCGAATGAGATTTGATCGTTTTCTTGTGTGTATGTACCTTCTATGGTAGTGTCCATCATTGGGAAATCCAATGTAACAGCATTGTTCTTTTTGACTGTTAATGTGGAACCAGCATAGCCGGAGATATTAGCAAAGAAGACTTGACCATTCTTTAACTCACCATATGTCACTGGAGGAACTGGTGGAACATATGTTGCATATGGATTAGCGGTATAGACTTCAACATCATCGATGTATAAGCCAGCATCGCTACCACCTGTTTTTTCCATGAAGACTAAGAAGCCATAATATGTGAGAGCAGGATTGAGATCGACTTCGAAATGTTTCCATTCACCGATTGCGGCTGTATTTGTGAATGTTGCAGACTTAACTTGTTCGTCTTTAGTGGCATTTCTTGGTTTACTTTGTGAATACATAGAAACCTTGAATGCTGGGACGACACCGTTT
>JAEESX010000020.1 GCA_016290145.1 Caryophanales bacterium | reverse complement strand
TGGAGAAGGAATGAACCAACTAATGCATAACATGCATCACGAAAAATACCACTGAATGGATAAAACCATCTAGTGAACTTTGGAACTTTGTTGCCAGTATAAGCTTTGGCAACTCTGCTTTTAGAGCCCATTATAGAACCTCCGAATATATCGATAACTTAATTTTAATTAAATTAATTGCGATAAACAATAAACAGAGGCCATTTAAAAATTACAGTAGATTTCTATATATAAAAAGTATCGATGTAATCGAACTATTTTAGGAAAAATAAAAAGAGCAACCAAGATTTAAGGTTGCTCTTAGATTAGATTTTTTAATGTTTATTCTTCGTTTGATTCAAGGTTACCTTGTAAGGATAACAAGATACCTGACATCAAGCAAACGTTTGCTAATAAAATAGCAAATTCAAGTCCGGAGAATTGTGCTGTTTTATAAACACCAATGAATGAAGAGACGACCATGACGACTGCGAAGACAGCATAGAAGCCAATCACGAAGATGTTCATAATATTAGCCATTTTTCTAAGTGTGTCTTTTTTACCAATGAGGTAATAGATGAAGAATAAGATTGTTGCGACCAAACATAAGACGCCTAAGGATAAGAATGAAACTGTATCCCAACCGACATCTCTATATTTGAAAGAAACAGATGTAACAATAGAAACAATGAATGCTTGCACTAATAAGGCAGAAATACCAATGATACAAATTATTTTAGTAAAGATTGGTCTCTTTGCGGATAAAGCAGCAAGTAATAACACGAATAAGACTAATTCGATGATCGCTAATGGGGATGGACCACTGGAGGATCCGTCGACTTTAGCAGCGACTTGAATCATGATAAATGCTAAGACTGACACGAAAATGCCAACAACAGATAACACGATTGCGAGTAATGGACTTTTCTTGAATTGCATAATGATTACTCCTTTACTTCATTAAGAATAGATACGATGAACACGTGATTTTTCCCGTACCTATCATACATTATACGCATATATTGTTCTAATTTACCAACAGGAACGATACAAATGATAGAACCGCCAAAGCCTCCACCATTGATTTTTGAAGCGCCTTCATTATCCATTGCAGCGTTAGAAATATCGATGGCTTCTGCTAAAGATCCTTCATATTCATCTTCGATCATTGCGTTCTTTAATAAGCTACGACTTGATGCTTCGCTGCCTCTAACACATTGGAGGAAACCTTTAATGTCGTTTGCTTTTAAACAAGCTAATCCTTGTTCCACTCTATCGTTCTCATCAAAGAAATGTTTAGAACGATTAAACTCGCTTTCAGTTAATTCAGCTTTGTGGTTTTCTAATTCTTCACGGGTGCATTCTCTAAGGAATTTGTGGCCCATCTTTTGTGCGGCGTTCCACATATCAGATGAGATAGAAGAATAAAGATGATTTAGTGATGCATGGCTCTTTCCTGTATCAACAATAACAAATTGATATCCTTCGAAATTATTGTGAATGATTTCAATTCTTGGATTTTCAATATCTTTGAAATCAATATAACTTGTGCCCATAGATGCACACGCAATTTGGTCTAAAAGACCACTTTTCTTGCCAAAGTAGTTATTCTCTGCGTATTGTCCTGCTTTGCAAAGAGTCAAAATATCGATTTGATTGTCGTTATAAAGGGCGTTAAAAATCTTTCCTAAAAGGATTTCAAATGCCGCAGAACTAGAGACGCCTGCTCCTGGAGGAACTGATGATTTTGTATAAACTGAGAAACCACCGTAAGCGTATCCGTGTTTCTTTAAATAATCAGCAATACCTCTAATGAAACAAGCGGACTTATCAACTGTTTCTTCAATGTAATCAGTGTTCTCTAAACTGATTTCATATTCGCATTGTCCTTCAGAAACTAAACGGACTAAATTGTTATCTTCTTTACAGTACGCACCTTCGATGACAAGGGAACAAGTTGATGCTAATGTTTTGCCGTGGTTATGATCAGTGTGATTACCGAGCATTTCAAAACGACCACCGCTTTGGACATATCCTTCAGCAGGCTTTCCATATTGACTTAAGAACTCTTCAAATATTTGTGATTTCATAATTTCTTGAACGTATATTTAATATACCTTTCGTAGTGTTCATTAGGTAATAATTCTTTTCTTTCGAGTTGACTATCTTGTGGTTCGATTGCCACTCCACGATATAGTTTCTCGTTACTGGAATAGACCTTTACATTATCTAGCCAATGATCAGTAAAAATCTGTGTTCCAACAAAGTTTGTGGATATATTCAAAGAATATTTTTTAGATGATAAAGTGACATTCTTTTCTTTGAAAAGGAAATAGTTATCAATATCACCTGTTTCACATAGATTCTTACCTTTGGTAAAGTTCCATTTGTCAGGTATAGATTCATACTTAACTGGTAAAAGTCTATTATCCACGACTATATATTTATCGTTTTCCATTTGGAGACATAAATTTTTTAATTTATCTTCACCTAAACAGAAGTAAGCGTGATTGGTTAATGCTAATAAGCATGGTTTATCAGTCATTGCGAAGAATGAAACGATTAAAGAATCATCGATTAATTCATATCTCACTCTAAATACCATATTTCCTGGATATCCGGCTTCCCCATCTTTAGATAGATAATGAAATTCCGCGAATGTTGGTTTTACATCTACGATAAATTCTTTTGTGGATAAGCCATCATAACCACCGTGGAGAGAAACGCCGTTTTCATTATCTTGTGGTTTTAAGTTTAGATATGGCTTAGCAACAATTCTTCCGCAAAGACGTCCAATTGTTTTACCAAAATATATATTACTTTTATAGAAGTCTTTTTTATCTTCTGGAGTTAGCACCATATCTTTTCCATCATAAATGATGCGGTAGATAGAAGCGCCTAAAGTGCAGAGAGTAACTTCTAGATATTCGTTTTTAATAACGACAAATTTGCTTTCCATAGCATTAATATAATCGCAAAAATAAATACTCGCTATATATTTTTCTAATATAATAGAAATGGTGCAAATCCTTATAGAAAAGGACCTAAAAATATGAATAATAAAATCGGAATCAGAAAATGGCTTTCATTTATCATCGCTGGTTTTGTTGGCCAATTAGCTTGGGCGATTGAAAACAACTACTTCAATTTATATGTTTTCGATTGTACTAAGAACTACACATTCATTCCTATCATGGTGGCCGCAAGTGCTGCCGCTGCCACACTCACAACTTTGTTGATGGGTGCATTAAGCGATAGATTAGGCAAAAGAAAAGCCTTCATTTCATTTGGCTATATCCTCTGGGGTATTTCCATTATCTTATTTGCTTTCTTAGATCCAAATTCTAATCTCAGCATTGTTGCGGGTTCCGCGATGGCGGCAGGTACTATGATTGTTGTTATGGACTGCGTTATGACATTCTTTGGTAGTACCGCAAACGATGCTTCATTTAACGCCTACGTTACAGACAAAACACAAGAAAGTAACCGTGGCAAAGTTGAAAGCGTTCTTTCTATCCTTCCATTAATCGCCATGATTGCAGTTGTTGGTTTAGATGGCGCTTTAACAGTCGATGAGAAGAGAAACTGGTTTTTATTCTTCATTATCATCGGCGGCCTCACCACTGTCGTAGGTATCGTTTCTATTTTCTTACTTCCAAAAGATGAAATCGTTCCAAATAAAAACGAACCATATATTAAAAACATATTCTATGGATTCAGACCATCAGTGGTTAAGAGTAATCCAATTCTCTATTTAGTCCTCACCACCTTTATGGTGTTCTCCATTGGTATTCAAGTCTTTATGCCTTACCTCATGGTTTATATTGATAAGGTGTTAGAAATCAAAGGATTAGATTTCACAATCACCTTAGGTGTCACCTTGATTCTTGCTTCTGCAATTACAGTTGTCTTTGGTTTATTCATGGACAAGATTGGTAAAAACAAGATTATGATTCCTGCCATTATCGTGACAGTTGCAGGTGCTGTCGGTATGTTCTTTGTGCAAAAGAACTTCGCCATGGGTGGCGTTATGATTGCGGGCACAGTCATGATGACAGGTTACATGATTGGCACAGCCGTGTTAGGCGCTAAAGTTAGAGACTATACTCCAGAAAACGAAGTCGGCTTATTCCAAGGCGTAAGAATGATTTTCATCGTTCTTATTCCAATGGTCACCGGTCCATATATTGGTAGAGGCGTTTCATACATCAACGCTCAAACATATGAAAATGAATACTTACAAACAGTCATTCAACCAAACTCATATATTTTCTTATTCGCGGGTTTAGTGATTTGTCTTGCAATAATTCCAACTTTAATTATCATTAAAAAAGAGAAACAAAAATTATCCGAAAATATTATCGTAGAAGAAGATGAACAGAGCGAATAAACCACTCATTGATTATCCAAGACCACAACTCGTTAGAAGCAGTTACATGAGCTTGAACGGGGAATGGGAATACGCAATTAGGAAAGACAAGAAAGTTCCTGATGCTTTTGATGGTACAATCATGGTTCCATTTTCTCCTGAAACTGAACTCAGTGGCGTCAATAGAACTCTTCAACCAAATGAGAGATTATACTATCGCTTAAAGTTCACATTAGATAAATCATTTATCAAAGATAAAGTTATTCTCCATTTCATGGGTGTTGACCAAATCGCCGATGTGTATTTAAACGATGCACACTTAGGCTTACATGTTGGTGGCTATCTCCCATTTGAATTTGATATCAAACCATTCCTTGAAAAAGAGAATGTTTTACTTGTAAAAGTTAGAGATATGACCGATACCTCTCACTTCTCTCGTGGCAAACAAAAGATTAAAAGAGGCGGTATTTGGTATACACCTCAATCAGGTATTTATATGCCTGTTTGGTTAGAGAGTGTTTCTAACGACTATATCCAAGAACTCAGAATCACACCAGATGTCGATAACAGTGAAATTAGAATCAATGTTATTAGCGATGCTCCTGGTGCCACGATCAAAATCTTTGGAAAAGAAAAAGCTATTCCAACAAATGAAGAAGTCGCTTATCCAGTAGAGAACCCACATCTTTGGTCTCCAGAAGATCCATTCTTATATCGCTTTAGTGTGAAAACCAAAGGAGATGAGATCACTTCTTACTTCGCTATGCGCAAAGTATCCACAATGATGCATAACGGACATAAGGTTTTAGCGCTTAATAACAAGCCATACTTCATGAAAGGTGTTCTTGACCAAGGTTATTACAAAAGTGGCTTATATACGCCAGAATCCTATCAGGATTACGTTTCTGACTTAGGCCTTATCAAATCCTTAGGATTTAACACCGTTAGAAAGCACATCAAGATTGAAATGCCACGCTGGTATTACGAATGTGACCGCATGGGCTTATTAGTCTGGCAAGACTTCATTAATGGAGGTGGCAAATATAAACCATCAATTGTTCTAAAACCATTAGTGACTGGTAGACATAAGAAAGATAATCGTTATGGTGCCTTTGGCAGAAGCGACATGGAAGGCCGTATCGAAGCCAAGCAAGAATTCCGTGATATTGTTAACTACCTATATAACACTCCATCAATTGTTCTATGGACCATCTTCAATGAAGGCTGGGGACAATTCGATGCGAAAGATATCTACTATGGCTTAAGAGATTTAGACAAAACTAGATTATTCGACCACGCTTCCGGTTGGCATGATCAAGGCGTTAGTGATGTCAAATCACTCCACGTCTACTTCAAGAAAGTGAAGATGCCAGGCAAAGGCAAAATCAAAAACCGTGCAGTTGTTCTTTCTGAATTCGGTGGCCTCGTCTTACCAATCAAAGACCATATGAGAAAAGGCAAGCAAACCTATAAGGTCTATAAGAACACAGGTAAATGGCTAGATGCTTATGAAAAGATGATTGAAAGAGATGTCATCAGCAATATCCGCAAAGGATTAAGTGCTTGTATCTACACACAACTTAGCGATGTCGAAGATGAATTGAATGGCTTTGTGACATTTGATAGACAAGTTGTTAAATGCTCTGTTGAGAAAATCAAAGCAATCAACGAAAAAATCAAATTCGAATAATAAAAAACCAACTCGATTGAGTTGGTTTTATTTATAAATAAATAATACTAGCGAATTAAGAATGTGACAACCACCATTGCTGTAGCAACTGCGCCAGCGGTAATTGGAGAATAGATAACTTTTTTTACGCCATCAAAATTCCAATTGAGTTTTTCGGCCAATTTCACTAAGCCATACATTGCTGCACCAGCGGCGAATGTGTAGATAACTGCAACCATGTTGAACATGAATGCGTATTTTTCTAAGTTAGCCATGAATGCGCTGAATGTTGTTGTAGCAGCATTAACTCTGATGAATGTTGCTAACACTAAGTAAGAAGTATTAGCGAGAATCATTGTGCCTAATCCTCTAAAGGAGAGAACCTTTGTTGGTCTAATCGCGGCAATTGCTCCAGCCATACACATGGATTCTAATAAAATGTATAAGCAAGGATTGAAGCTTAAGTGGAAGATAGCACACACTAAAGCCTTAATAGATGCGGCTAAGATACCCATATATAAGACAGAACGGAATGTGTTTGTTCTCTTATAGCATGCTCCCATTAAGAAATAAGCGATTGGCACCATAATGGTTGTGCTACATGCAAACATACCTGCTGCATCAACGATTGGTAAATGTAAGAAACTACCTAAGGTAGCTTCAAGAATTCCCCAAAGGCCACCGAATAATAAAACGGAGAGCAAAATTAATAATGGGTTATATTTCTTTTCAGTATTTTCCATAAGTGTTACCACCTTGTCTTTTTCTATTTTATTATAAATAACTTTGTTGTTCTACTATTTTGAATAAATGACAGTGATTGAATAGAAACTTGGTTTATTGAATTCGGTATTATTTTTTAAACACCAGGCTGTTCCATTGATAGCGTATTCAAGAACTTGTCCACCATCACTTGGATCGGCTGTCATTACAGTGGATTCATGTGATTCTAATTTTGTGCCAGTGCCTTCTGCATTAGCAAAGACATCATAATTCACACCCTTGCTACCATAGAAGTCAACGATGATACGGTCAACTGTGTAATTAGATACTGATTTAATATAAGCACCTGGTTTTACACCAAATTGATTTGCGGTTGCTGACTTAGTATTGAGATAAATATTTGCGCTCAATTCAAATTCATAAGTAACGCTTGCGTCTTCTTCTGATGCCACAACTGCTCTAGTTGCTTCAGTAGAGTCATCTGTTGTAATTGTGGTTTTTTCAGGAGTGAGCTTAGATGAATAACTTTGCTCAGGTGCTGGTGGGAGTGGTTCTTTTGGCTCTGGACCACATGCTGTAGCCAATAATAGTAATGGCATTAAAACTAATAATTTTTTCATATTTTGATACCTCGTTTTCAATAAAAACATATTTTTTTAACTATGTTAAGGATTAATTTTTGGCTTGCGTACGCGGTCATTAACCTTGAATGACGCGCACGAAATAAATATTTTTTTCGTATATTAAATCCATTAGAATAGTTGCGATAGGAAAATGACTTATGATTGATTTTTATTCTAAGGTTGCGGAACTCAAAAATACGGGAAAAGATTTAGTAATTGTTACAGTTACCGAAAAGCAAGGAATGGGCCCTGCTGACGTTGGCAAAAAGATGGTTGTTACAGAAGACAACGAAGCTTTTGGCACAGTCGGTGGAGGAAGTATTGAATACTACGCTAGAGAAAAGTGTAAAGAAGTTATCAAACGTAGAGAATCATTTACTGAGAAGTACTGTTTATTTGATCGTGAAGTCAAAGTTGATGATGGCGAAGTTAAATTGAACATGGCCTGTGGCGGACACGTCACACTATTTTATGAGTTTGTCGGTCCTAAACAATATGTCTACATCTTTGGTGCAGGTCACTGTGGCGCGGCATTAGCAAAAGTCTTAAGACCATTAAACTTCTTCACCACAATTATTGATGAAAGAAAGAATGTTATTGATGCATTGGATGATTCCGCAAACGTTAAAGTGAATATGGGCTTTGTTGAATACATCGAAAAAGTTGGATTACCTGATAATAGATATATTGTCGTATGCACACCAAGTCACACAAATGATTACAACGTGTTGAATAAAGTTATTGAATTAAAAATCAAACCAAAATACTTCGGAATGCTTTGTAGCAAAAAGAAAGTTAAAGACTATTTAGAAAGAGCGTTTGAAACATTCGGTAATGATATTGACTTAACAAACTTCTATTCACCAATCGGTTTACAAACCGGTGGAGATTCTCCAGAAGAAGTCGCCATCTCCATTGCCAGTGAAATCTTATCTGTCTTTTATGGCAAAGAAGCACTGTCCTCACACATGCGAGACAGCGTTCCAGAAAACCAAAAATACTTCAAAAAGTAATAAAAAATGCCGCGAAAACGGCATTTTCTTTTATTTTCATGTTCTTCTAGAAGAATAATGCACCAGCACCAATTTTACCGGAATCGTATCCTAATTCAGACACTAATAATTCAACTTTTGGAGTGCCTTGGAAACCATAATGACGTGGTTCTAAGTACGCTCTTAATCTAGAGAGTAAGTATTCGCCTTCATTGGCGATACCACCAGAGAGGATTAATGCTTCTGGTCTAAAGACATTGAAGTAATTCATTAAACCTTCCGCTAAATACTTCACATAGTTTTCAACTAATTGATGGCCGACTTCATCGCCTGCTCTTTCAGCTTCAAATGCTACACGAGCATCAACCTTGCCTAACTTTTCAGCGATTTCCCAACACTTAGATTCTTTATGTTGTTCCATTGCGCGTTTGGTGTCTCTAATCAATGCAGTTGCGGAAGCATAAGCTTCTAAACATCCTTTTCTGCCACATGAACATTGTTCACCATCAATAACCACTACTGTGTGTCCGAGTTCTGCACCTTTGCCTAAGTTGCCTTCGAATAGTTTGCCATCAATAATGATGCCACCACCAACACCGGTACCTAATGTCACCATGATGATGTTTTTATATTTCTTACCAGCGCCATATCTACCTTCACCTAATGCTGCTGCGTTTGCGTCGTTAGTGATTTTAACTTTTAGGCCAGTACCTTTTTCAATCATTTCCACGATTGGTAAATCATACCATTGCAAGTTATTGGAATAAGTAATGACACCGGCTTTTGTATCCATAACTCCAGGAACACCTAAACCAATGCCTAAGATTTCTTCTTTCTTAAAGCCTTGTTCTTTGATGTAGTTATTAATCGCATCAATTAATTTATTAATTGTGGTTTCTTGGCTATCACCTTTAACAACGGGCATTGAAAAGACTTGTAAGACTTTGCCTTCTTTTGTAATACCTGCACCTTTAATGGAGGTGCCACCAATATCAATTCCAATAGCAATCATAGTTATGTACCTTCGCTACCTACTATTATAGTTTTGTCTCTTTTAAACAAAAAGAAAAAGCTATCCATATTGAATAGCTTGTTTTTCTTATTAATTTGTTATTTGTTTTCACCTAAATAGGAGATTGGTGATTTACCGAAATACTTCTTAAATTCATTAGAGAAGTGAAGTTGATTTGGATATCCCACTGCTTCAGCGACATCTTTAACTTTCATCTTGCCGCTTTGTAATAATGACATAGCTTGAGTCATTCTAATCTTAGTGAGATATCTCTTTGTGGTCATTCCTTCTTCCTTTTGGAAGATTGCGGATAAATAGTTAGGGGTGACGTTAGAGTTCTTAGCGATATCTTCGATTGTGATATCTGTACGATAGTTATTTCTAATAAAGTCTTTGGCTAGTTGAACTGTTACTGATGTTCTAGACATAGTTTGTGTTCCTTCTTTATCGAAAATCATTTCGCCAAATAATTCATATAAAGCGCCTAATGATGCGATATCGTTATAACCATTGTTGATATATCTCTTCACGATGGAATTGAAATATTGCTTATAAGTTTTATTTCTATCAACGATAACTGGATGATCGATTGATAAGTTTAATGCTTCAAGATAGGAATCCACTCTGGAACCAGTAAAGCCAACCCATTCATAAACCCATGGATCATCTTTATCTGGGAAATAAATCGCATCAGCGTGAGCAGGAATAAAGAAAATATTTCCTTTGCTTAAGCGATATTCTTTTTTGTTAATTACTAAAGTACCCTTGCCTAATAAAACATAATGAAAGAGATGGAATTCTCTCTTACCTAAGCAGATGGCTTTGTTCTTAACACATTCTTCTTTTCCGCATTCAGAAATAGCAAGTTCAATGTATTCCGCTGCGTTCACAAAACTCTTCATATTGTAAAACCCCCGTTCCGACAACATTAATGAATTTACTTATGAAATAAGGTGCTATCAATATAACACGATATGTAAAAAAATATACAAAATTGAGGATAGATTTTTGAATATTTCAAAACAAAAATATTTTATATTTTTAAGCAACTCGATTTTATATAAATATATCATATCTCATAACTTAAAACAGTTTTAGGTTTAAGGTGTTTTCGTTAGCAAAAATAAAAAAGACATACACTATTTAGAAAAAAGGCGCATAATAGCACTCGTGCTCTTATGATCCCAACAATTATTATTTCTAGCATCACATTCATATCCGTCACCCTATCAATCCTTTTCTTCCCAAAGATTAAGATTGGTAGATTTTGTGTTTCTACATATTGGTTAATCGCTCTTACCGGTGCCATTATTCTTTTGGCAACTGGTTTAGCCCCTATTGGAGAAGTCTGGTCTCAACTCACAACCAACTCCACGATTAACCCAATTAAGATTATTATCTTGTTCTTCTCTATGACTTGCTTATCTATCTTTTTAGATGAAGTTGGGCTATTTAAATTCCTCGCTAACTTTGCAGCGAAAAAAGCGAAGAACAATCAGTTCGCATTATTCACAATCTTCTATCTTTTAACTGCAACATTAACAATCTTTACATCTAATGACATTGTGATTCTTACATTCACACCTTTCATTTGTTTCTTTTGTAAGAATTCAAAGATCAATCCAATCCCATATTTAGTTGCAGAATTCTCCGCCGCTAATACATGGTCATTAATGTTAATCATTGGTAACCCAACCAATATCTATTTAGCAACATCCGCAAATATTGGTTTCTTTGATTATTTCAAAATCATGGCACTTCCAACAGTCTGTGCGGGTTTAATTGAATACGGTGTTTTATTACTCGTTTTCTTTAGAAGACTTAGAAAACCACTCACAATTGTGGAAGAAGAAGTTCATATTGAAAACAAAGTTGCTTTATTCGTTGGACTAGGTCATTTACTAACTTGTTTAGTATTTTTGATTATCTCCAGTTATATTCATGTTGAAATGTGGCTTATTTCCTTAATTTGCGCCACCTCATTGCTTGTTTTTACTTTAGTAATGTGTTTAGTCACCAAGAAAGATTGGAACTATCTAACAGGCTCTTTGAAAAAGCTACCATATCCACTTATTCCATTCTTCTTATCTATGTTCGTGGTTGTGGTCGCGCTTAACTATCAAGGTATCTCAGAAAAACTCGCTGAATTCTTAAGCCATACAAATACAATTTGGACTTATGGTTTCTCAAGTTTCTTCGTCTCTAACTTAATCAACAATATTCCAATGAGTATTTTGTTCTCGAATATGTGTAACAACAATATGGCGGTCTACGCCTCTATCGTTGGCAGTAACATCGGTGCTTTCTTAACACCTACCGGCGCACTCGCAGGTATTATGTTCACCAACCTAGTTAATGAACACGAAACAAAATATTCATTCCTTGATTTCATTAAATATGGCGCGGTTATATCGCTCCCTATTATCGGAATCACTCTATTAACATTAACTCTATCAATCGGTTTCTAAAAGAAAACCACCCCTTTGAGGTGGTTATTTTTTTATCTTTTCCCATTCACTTCTGGTGATGCGATACACTTTGCATCTTTCACCATCCGCGGTCACATAATCATGTAAATATGTCATGCCATTCGCCGCAGCGGTTTTATAAGACGCTTCATTAAGATAATCCATATAGGAATAGACTGCATCATAATCGAAGTGAGTGAAGAAGTAGTCTCTTACTGCTTGAGTCATTTCTTTACCAATACCTTGACGATGGTATTTCTTATTTAAGTGATAACCAATCTCTGGTCTCATTTCATCATCGATGATTTGCATTGATACACCACAGTCACCAATCACTTGTCCGGTTTCTTTTAAGATAACTGACCATAGGCTAAAGCCTCTTTTAGCTTGGCTAGCTTTGCACCAATCAATCCACTTTTGAACTCCCGCTTTGTCATATGGTTTTGCGTAGTATTTCATAGTCTCAGGATCAGAGATAACAGCTTGTAATGATTTATAATCAGAATCCGCCATCGGCCTAAGAACTAATCTAACTGTTTCAAGTATTCTACTTAGTTCGTAGTAGTTAATTTCAACAAGGTGATCTTGTTTAATTTCTTGTTTAACTCCCACGAATTGAAAACCGTTCTTTTGAATAACTCTATTACTTCCGATATTTGGAACTTCTGCACGAATCATTATTTTCTTAAATCCAAGTGTAAATAAATAATCTTTAAAAGCGCTGAATACTTCAGTCATGATGCCTTTGTTCCAGCATTTCTTCGCCATACAATAGCCAACTTCTGGAACACCATCGAAATAATGAACTACATCAATTCCACCAACAAGTTCGCCAGTATCTTTTAGTGTGATTCCATATCTAATTGTCGTGGGATCTTGATATTGATTAACCCAACTCTGAACGATGCTTCTAGTTGTTTCAATGTTCTCATGAATTGGCCAGGTTAAATATTTCACTACTTCTGGATCACTCGCCCAGTTAGAAAACATTTCATACTCATCACCGAGTTTGAATTCTCTTAAAATTGTTCTTTCAGTTTCTAAGGTTTTCTTACGAATAATCATACTTTTATTATACAAAAAAAGATCCCCAAATAAATGGGGATCCCTACTTTGATATTTGATTAGGAGTTTTGTGTGGCTTTTTTATTGGAAAGCACTTTATCTCCAAAGTATCCGAGTAGTAATGATTTGAGATCAATACCTAAGGTTTTGTTTAAACCTGCGAAGATTTGATCGCCGTGTTGTTGAATCTCACTGACGAGTTTGGCTTCATTGCCTTCACCGTACATTGTAATACCATCGATTTGTGCAAGAGCGGCAGCGATTGGTTCACTATAGGCTCTAACTGTTTCTGGTAAGACATTGGATTCAAGGATGAGTTTGAGTGTTGCGGCATCATTGTAGGATTTCATCGCATCCGCTTTTGCTTTGATGGCATCGGCTTCTGCTTGGCCTTTGGCTTCAATACCCTTGGCTTCCGCTAATGCGGCTTCCTTATTGGCATCCGCTTCAACTCTTACTGCGGTCGCGCCTTCTTCACGAGCTTTTCTTTCTGCTTCAGCAGCCACTCTCTTGATCTCGGCTTTTCTTTGAGCTTCGATGAGTTCGGCTTCGGCAGCGGCTTTTCTCTTGAAGAGTTCGGCTTCTGCAGCTTTCTCTGCGGCGTATTTTTCCGCATCCGCTTTCTTGTTGATTTGAGCAGCTAATTTCTTTTCTGCTAATTCAACTTCTTTGTTTCCAAGTTCAACTTCGCGTTCTCTCTTAGAGATTTCCGCATTGGTTGTGGCGACGTTGATTTCTTCTTGTCTCTTTTGTTCTTGAATCTTATATGCTGCATCGGCATCCGCTTTTGCGGTATCTGTTTGGATCTTTAATGATGCTTCTTTTAAGGCATATTCAGTATTCTTTTGAACAATGATTGTTTTGGAGTTAACTTCAGCTTCGTTTGCATCTTGAGTGGCTTTCGCTCTTGCGATGCTCACATCTCTTTCAGCGTTTGCTTTAGCAATCGCAGCTTCTTTGCTGATTTGAGAGATGTTATCAATACCGAGGTTTTCAATAACATTATTTCTATCTGAGAAATTTTGAATGTTGAAGTTCACTAGTTCAATACCTAGTTTTCCCATGTCTGGAATGACATTTTCTTGAACTTTTGTGGCAACACCTTTTCTATCTTGGACGAGTTCGCGGATACCAACGGTACCAACGATTTCTCTCATGTTGCCTTCAAGAACTTGTTTGACCTGTTCAATAAGGTCATCTTGGTTCATTCCTAATGTGGCTTCAAACGCTCTTTCAAGGAGTTCTGGATCGCTGCTAATCTTAAGATTGGCGACACCATCCACGTTTATGTTGATGAACTCATGGGTTGGGATTGGCTCGCGTGTCTTAATATCAACTTGGAACACTTTGAGTGAAAGACGGTCTTTTCTTTGTAAGAAAGGAATTCGCCAACCAGCTTTGCCTCTTAATATTTTTCTCTTTCCTAATCCAGAGATCATAATCGCTTCGTCTGGACCAGCTTTTGTGTATGAGCAGAGTAAGAAAATAATTAATAAAACCAACGCTGTCACACCGATAAGAATCCAAATCCATAAATACTTCATAAAACTTTCCTCCTTCTTTTAAAATTTTTCATTTGGTATTTAGGGCCATTTCTTTAACCCCTTACAGAAATGCTGTTACTTTTGTCCCCCTTGAATGAGAATTGTTAATACATTCGCCTCAGGATCCCAGCTTGTTTCAAACTGGACGGGGACTTTAGATAAATTGAGATTGAGAGCCTCTCCAATTTGTTTCATTAATGATGTAGAAGAGATTCTCGCAAAACTTTTGTTTCTCTCTAATTTCAATAGACAACTTTCGTCTAAATCACCAGATTCCACGACCGCTTTGGTAAGTGGTTGGACAACGATATTACCGTTATCATCTAATCCCACTTGAACCTTGTATGCATCTTCGAACGGATACATCGCTGTGGTATTTAAGGTGATGTTATTTGAATAGAGAGAGGCTACGCCATTTTTGGCTTTAACATTGAACCATTTGATCATGTTTTTTTCTCCTTTCAACATTATTATACATATTTATACATAGGCATACAAACAAAATCGAAAAAATCGTATTTGTGTTAATTTTTCTTGTTATACTCGGATATTATAAAATCCTTATTTAAATATATATAAAGGAAAAGATTATTAATAATTTGAGGAATATTTACGATTTATATACATTTATGAATTTATGTGTATTTATTGCGTTTTTCTTTCGTTAAATGAACGGTAATCTCTAAAATTTGTAATAAAAATAAAAATGGTTATATAATAAACGCACTAAAAAGGGGGGCATATGTTTAAAACTGCAAAAAGTAAATTGCTATTTGGAATCGGATTAGCCGTATTACCAATCTCTATAGTTCACGTTGCTTTATTAGGCAGTAGTCTCAGAGCATTAAAAGCTTCTGCGTTCACTACTGTTTTAAATGATGCCAATTCTCCTACCCTAACAAATGGTGAAGGCACCATGACTGATGATAAAAACGTCACATGGGAGTATCACAATGCCTCCAGTTTAAATAATGGCCACGTTAGTTTAGGTCACCAAGGATACCTTTCTATTAGCCCATCTAGTGAATGGGGTTATGGCGGTATCAGTGGTATTACCGCGAACTTCACATCCGGTGAAAACGGTGAACTTTGGTTATTATCATCTAACGATGGAACTAATTGGAATGAAGTAGCGAAGATGGTTTCTGGTCAAGAAGAAATCGGTGCTAATAGATGGAATTTTATTCGTTTCTATGCTTATGACACAAGTAACACATTAGTTAATGTTAATTCAGTAACTATTAATTACGAATGCAATGGCGAAGATCCTGAAGAAGATACTGACTTAGCAAAGATTGCAAATCTTAGAAAGCATGATGCTACTGAAGTCAGTGTTGAAACACAAAATGTTTCACCAAGAGGTAGCAGCACACAAGCTTTAAGACTAA
>JAEESX010000019.1 GCA_016290145.1 Caryophanales bacterium | reverse complement strand
GACATAATCCAAGCTCACTCTGATCTTGGCAGCCATTCGTGTTTGCGTAGCGCATTTGTGTATGCGAACACGTCTATGAGCGTGACTTAAGTAGAATTATTATATTTAACCTATTTTAATCACTCATCGAATAAAAAAGTGAAGGCTATTTCTTCACTTCTTCTTTATATGTATCGTGTCTATCTGGATTATATATTTCTGATATCCACATTATCGTATGGCTGTTAACTCTACCAATATTAGTGATTTCGTGTGTCCAGCCGACATTGATTTCTACTGGATGCGGTTCATCGCCTTTCACAACATCAGTGGTCATCTCATTAGTTTTTATATTTCTTTGAACTATCTTACATTCACCCACTACTGTGTAGAAAATTTCTTTTTTATAGGTATGATAATGTCCACCTTTGGTGATTCCTGGGAATGCAACGTTATCGCTTATTTGTCCCCACTTCTTAGACTTATATAGTTCTTCAAAGCTACCACGATCATCTTCAGCGTAGTTAAAGGAATATCCTGGTTCGCTTAAATAATCACAGAAAGTCTTAAATAGCTTTAGTTCAAACTCGTTGTAAATTAGAGGTAGGTGTCTATCTGATTCAACTTCTTGTTTAAAGTAATAAAGTAGATCCGCTAGATGGCCTAGGGAGCAATCATAAACTGGTTCTACTTTTAGTATATTGCTGGATGGTTTTACTTTACCTACAATTGCGTTAATAAACTCATTGCACACATCGTCCACGTAATTATAGTGAACAACATAGTTTTTATCTCTTATCTCGATTGGTAGTCCGCTTGCGATGTTATAGCAGAATGTCGCACATGCGGAGTTATAGTTTGGTTTGCACCACTTACCAAAGACATTTGCGAGTCTATAAACAAATACTGGAAGCCCAGAATTAAATAAATAGTCTTCAGCGAGTTTTTTAGATTTGCCATAGTCGTTATCGAGTTCCGCTTGGATGGAACTAGACATAATAACCGGGATTTGTTTTCCGCTTTCTTTGATTAAGTCTATGACTTTCTTTGTGAAGTTCGTATTGCCATTATAGAACTCTTCATTAGTTAAAGGTCTATTAATTCCGGCCAAATGAACGACGAAATCAACTTGGGATATGTAATTCCTCAAGTCTTCTTCTTTATTGTCTAAATCATAGGAAAAAACGTTATATCCAAGTCTTTTAAGTTTTAGACTTAGATGCTTACCAATAAATCCGTTGCTACCTGTGATTAAAATATTCATTTTATTTCTTCCAAATTTCGTTATTTACTAAATCAATCTTAGTCTTAATATGTTCCAATACTCTTTCGGAGACATTAGGAACATCATAGTTTTCTGGTGTCTTTGCGAATTTATATCTCATGAGTTCAGTTTCGATTGCGAGCATAATGCCTTTCTTATCAATACCGGAAACAATGATAGATCCCGCTTCCACGCCTTCTGGTCTTTCAGTGCTTGTTCTAATAAGAACTGCAGGGAAGTGTCTCATCGCGCTTTCTTCAGTTAACGTTCCAGAGTCACTTAAAACAATGAAAGCATTCTCTTGGAGTTTCACATATTCTAAGAAACCTAATGGTTTAAGATTTCTCACTAATGGATGCATCTTAAAGTTATTAGCTTCTAATCTCTTTCTGGTTCTTGGATGAGTGGAGAAGATAACAGGCATTTGATACTTTTCTGCGATTGCGTTAATTGCAGGCATAAGTTGATCAAAGTTCTTTTGAATGTCGATGTTTTCTTCTCTATGAGAAGACACAACAATATATTTACCTTTTTCTAATCCGAGTTTTTCTAAAATATTAGAAGACTCAATCTTATCATTATTCGCATTCAATACTTCGAGCATTGGGCTGCCTGTAACGAATGTGAAGTTCTTATCGATACCTTCCTTCATCAAATTGTCATAGGCATGATTTGTATAAGGAAGATTGATGTCACTGATATGATCAACGATTTTTCTATTGATGGTTTCTGGGACATTCCAGTCACCACATCTATTACCAGCTTCCATGTGGAAGATAGGAAGTTTTAATCTCTTTGCACTTATTGCGCATAACGCACTATTGGTGTCACCTAAGATTAATACTGCATCAGGTTTTAATTCGCTTAATAATTCATAGGACTTAGCAATTGCATTGCCGATTGTTTCGCCTAAGTCTTTGCCTGCACAGTTTAAGTAATAATCTGGCGCTCTTAAGTTAAGTTCTTCAAAGAAGACTTGGTTTAATTCGTAGTCATAGTTTTGACCAGTGTGCACTAAGATGTGTGCGATTTCTTCATCTTTATCTAAAGCTTTAATGACTTCTGATAGACGGATGATTTCTGGTCTTGTGCCAATAATGGTCACTACTTTAATTTTCTTTTTAGTCATGTTGTTTCACCGGTCCACCAAATAATTCGAGTTTCTTGAGCAACTTCTTCATACCTTCGACATCAAGTCTTTCAGTGTTATGAGAAGTATAGGATTCTCCAAGGTTAAGTTTCTTATTACCTTTAGAAAAGTATTTTTCATAGTTTAAATCGCGGTTATCCGCTTTAATGCAGAAGAAGTTTCCTAAATCTACTGACTTATTCATTTCTTCTTGCGTAACTAAGGTTTCATATAACTTTTCGCCATGTCTTGTACCAATATAAGAGATACCGGTTTTGCTACCTGTTAATTCGATAATAGCTTTAGCTAATGTCTCAATTGTGGCAGCAGGAGACTTTTGTACAAATAAGTCACCTTGTTCGCCATGTTCAAAGGCATATAACACTAAGTCAACCGCGTTATCTAATGTCATCATAAATCTTGTCATGTCAGGATTTGTGACAGTGATTGGTTTGCCTTCGTGGATTTGGTTTAAGAATAATGGGATAACACTACCACGGCTCGCCATAACGTTGCCGTATCTTGTTAAACATAAAACAGTGTCATCTTCTAATAATTGTCTACTTCTAGCAATGACGTTTTTCTCCATTAAAGCTTTGCTTATGCCCATTGCGTTAATTGGATAAGCCGCTTTATCAGTGGATAAGAAAATGGCTTTCTTAACGTGATTTCTCACACAAGCGGTAATGACATTATCACTACCGATAACATTAGTTCTCACCGCTTCCATTGGATAGAACTCACAAGATGGAACTTGCTTTAATGCTGCAGCGGAGAAAACATAATCAACACCTTTAAAGGCATCAATGATGCTATCTAAGTTACGGACATCGCCAATATAGAATTTGAGTTTGCTATTGTTATAAGCCTTTCTCATATCATCTTGTTTCTTTTCATCACGAGAAAGGATTCTGATTTCTTTAATATCGGTTTCTAAAAATCTATCGACAACAGCGTGGCCAAAACTACCTGTGCCACCGGTGATTAATAAAACCTTATCTTTTAAGATGGATGGATCTTTAGCGATATTTTCCATCAATCTATCTTTAATACCTTCAAGTTTAATTTGATCTGCTTTTGCTTCATTAGACTCATAAGAAACATAAGTTCTTAAAGGCATCTTAACAACTTCTGCGGCTTCTTTCTGAGTTAACTTGCAATTTTTGCGCAATTCTTTCAGTGTCATATATGCACCTCACGTGCCTATATTATATATATAAAGAAGTTATTTATAAAAGAAAAAATGCAATTACTGCACTTTTTCCTCTAACTCTATTTCTTTTCTTCTTAGGTGTATTGCTAATATCAGGATCACTATCCCAGCGCCTAACAAGTAGCCTCCAAAATCGATCAAGACATCGGTTATTTGTGGGCCTCTTCCAGGAACAAATACTTGGATGAGTTCAGTTAATCCACTAAGGAATAATCCAAAGCATAACGAGAAAATAATTCCCATATAGTGTTTATACTTTTTAAAGTAACAAGTAACTAGATAAATAGACCAAGTTGTTAAAGCACCGCTTAAAGCGAAGAAGCCAAAATGACCGATAAGTTTTCTCACCACTGTTGTGAACGTGCCTATGTTATCTTCATTAATTGTTTCTTTGCTAAATACATTAATAAATGACTTAAGAATGTTAACTAGAAATCCAGATGAAGAAGAGGATGTTTCACCGTTCAAACAAGCTTGGACAATAATAAAAACATTCATGGCTAACGCTAAAGCGGAAACCACGATTGTGAATATGAGATGTCTTTTATTTTGCATAACTCAATTATACGAGTTTTTCTCGATGCACTCAAAAATTTATAAAATATGCAAAACTTTTATTTTCATTTAAGTTTCATTTTTTAAAGTATAGTCACGAAACACCTCTTTTGGTGTTCCAAATTAAACCGCAATGTTTTCTATAAATGGCAAGCATGCATCTAAAAAAATGCCTGTGTCCGTATGGCTAGGATGAAGCCTGTGGGGTAATGGACTAAAAACAGGTATAATTGTCTTTAAGCGGTGGATGGTTGGCTGACCATCTTCCGCTGAATAAGACAGTTTTTTATTTTAAGGGGGTAGACCTATGAAAAAGAAACTCGTATTAATTCCACTATCTGCTCTCGCTTTAATGGCGTTAGCAAGCTGCACAGGTTCAGAACCTTTTGGCTTGAATCCAAGTGGTAATGTCAGTGGAGGCACTACTCACACCGATATAATTGTCGATGATACAGGTAGCGAACCAGAAGTTAATAACTCTGGTGCCTTTAAAGTGAAAACTGATGATGGTACCTATAGTAATGAAGGTTCCGTGTACACTCTTTCAGCAGAAGGTACCTACACATTATCTGGCGTTTTAGAAGATGGCCAAATCATCGTTAATGCTCCAGAAAACGCTGAAGTAGTTATCGAACTTAAAGGCGCCACTATCAATTGTTCCACTGATTCACCTATTAAGGTGCTTTCTGCAGACAAGGTAGAAATCAGCGCCAAGAAAGATACAGTTAATTTAATTGATGATAAACGTAGCGAAAAAGCTAGTGATAATAGCGAACTCGGTGAAGGCGCAATTAACGCTAAATGTGACCTTAAATTTAAAGGTGCAGGTAAACTTGTAGTTCGTGGTAATTACAATAACGGCATTCACACCACTAAAGATTTTAAATTCCAAAAACAAGAATTATATGTAACCGCAGTTAATAATGCCATTAAAGGTAAAGACAGTATTACTGTCACCTCTGGCAAGATTACTGCAGTTAGTAAGAAAGGTAACGGCTTTAAAACCGATAATACAGACGTCTCATCTTCTGGTAACCAAAGAGGTTCCATCACTATTGAAGGTGGCACAATCATTGTTGACTCAGTCTTCGATGCCTTTGATGCCGCGTATAACGTGAGTGTAACGCAGTTAGAACCTGCGGAAGGTGAAGAACTCATTGAAACAAAAATCACCGCTAAGACGGGCACTTATAGCACATATCTCACCAATTACAATGCGAACTCAAGTTCTAAAGGTCTAAAAGCGGATAATCAAATTGATATTTCCGGTGGCGTGCTTGCATTTAAAACCACAGATGATGCGATTCACGCAAACTATGGTGATGCGTTTGATAATGGTTCTTCAGGCTTAGGCAATATCAATGTCTTAGGTGGACAAATTGGTATCGCATCAGGTGATGATGGTATCCACGCAGATAACACATTAACTATCTCTGATGGAATTATCGATATTACAGGCGCTACCGAAGGTATTGAAGCTACTCACATCAATATTGAAGGTGGATCCACATGTATCTATGGAAACGATGACGGCGTTAATGCTTCTAATAAAATCAACGAAACACCAACAGTTAAAATCTCAGGTGGCTTCTTAGATGTATCAGTAAGAAACGGAGATACCGATGGTATCGATGTTAATGGCAACTTCGAAATGACCGGTGGCTTAGTGGTCTCTAGAGGTTCATCTGGTTCTCAAAAGAATTTATCTACTGGACTTGACTGTGATGGCACAGCCAAAATTGCTGGTGGCACATTCATTGCTTTCAATGGTATGGAAAAGACACCAACTAAAGGAACAGGCGTATTATATGCCGCATATAACTACACTAAAGCGGGTATCGGAGGCCCAGGCGGAGGTGGAGGTGGACATCCATACGCTCCTGCAACAGGCGCAACGCTAAGTGCAGGTATCTACACACTCACAGGTGGCGAAATTGCCAAGACATTTGAGAACGACTTAGAGTATTCAAATTTCATTATTTATTCTAGTGAATTAGTGCTCAATGAATCTTACACATTAAGCAAAGATGGAAGTGCTGTTCTATCTTGGACACAAACTAGTAATACCGTAACTATTACAAAGTAAAAATAAAACAGTCAGCGATTAACTGACTGTTTTTTTCTTGTTTGGCGGAGTAGGAGAGACTCGAACTCTCGCACCAGTTACCCGATCTACTTCCTTAGCAGGGAAGCCCCTTCACCAACTTGGGTACTACTCCAGGTGAACGCTCACTATATTAACATAACGAGCGTTTAAAATTAAATAATTTTTAATATGCTTTTGCAAAGAGCACAACTTTTTTGGCTTTTTTGCCACAGACAGGGCATGTATCACCAAAGGCCATTTGATTAAATGGCAAGCATCTTGCGGTGGCTGTAGTAAGCTCTTTAATCTTGTTTTCACAAGCTTCATCACCACACCACATCATCTTTGCGTAGCCGCCTTTTTCTAAGGCTTTGTCAAGTTCTTTCAAGTCTTTGACTTCGGTGACGTGTTCTAATAAATACTTGTATGCTTTTTCATACATTTCTTTATGGATTTGTGGGATTAAGTTCTTGACTGTTTCCACCATATCTTCTTTCTTCACAGAAATCTTTTCACCGGTATTTCTCTTCGCTAATGTAACAACACCATTTTCGATATCTCTTGGACCGATTTCCACACGGATTGGGACACCTTTCATTTCGTATTCAGAGAACTTCCAACCTGGTGTCTTATCAGATTCATCGAGTTTCACTCTAATTCCCGCTTCTCTTAAGAGTTTTTCAAGTTCGCGTGCGGCAGGAATGACGCCTGGTTTTTGTTGTGCGACTGGAATAACAACCGCTTGAACAGGTGCGACATATGGAGGTAAGACTAAACCATTGTCATCACCGTGGACCATAATAATCGCGCCTAATAAACGTGTGCTAACACCCCAAGATGTTTGGTATGGATTTTCGAGTTTTCCATCTCTACCTTGGAATTGAATATCAAACGCTTTTGCAAATCCTTGTCCGAAGTAATGTGTGGTGCCGCTTTGTAAGGCTTTTCCATCAGGCATTAACGCTTCGATAGAATAGGTTTCTAAAGCACCGGCGAATTTTTCTTTTTCGGTCTTTCTTCCTTTCATGAAAGGAATAGCTAAGACATCTCTACCTAAATCATCATAGATTTCAAGCATCTTTAATGTTTCGGTACGAGCTTCTTCTTCTGTCTCATGCATAGTATGGCCTTCTTGCCATAAGAATTCCGCACCTCTTAAGAATGGACGTGTGGTCTTTTCCCATCTCACAACACTTCTCCATTGGTTATAGAGTTTTGGCAAATCTCTATAGCTCTTAATGATCTTTTGATAGTGTTCACAGAAGAGTGTTTCACTTGTTGGAGTGATGATAAGAGGATCATCGAGTTGTTGTCCACCACCGATATTGGCGATTAAGCACTCTGGAGCGAATCCTTCGATATGATCTTTTTCTCTTTGAAGCAAGGATGTTGGGATAACTGTTGGCATGTAAACATTTTCGTGTCCAGTTTCTTTAAATCTCTTGTTTAAATAGTTTTGAATTTCTTCCCAAATCGCATAACTATATGGACGATAGATGATAAAACCTTTAACGGATGAATAATCCATTAATTCAGCTTTTTTAACAACGTCAGTGTACCACTGAGCGAAGTCATCTTCTTGTCTAGTAATGGCTTGGTTTTTGATTTGTTTGTTTTCCATAAAATATATTTCTCCTAACGGAATGTTTCATACATTGAGTGTAATCTAAGGACTTTCTTTCTCTCGACTGGGAGAAGCATGTCATTAGATGGGCTAATTGCCTCACTAGAGACAATTGGGACGCCCGCTTTGATAATCAACTCAACCGCTGGCCAACCTTCTAAGTCGGTGGCGATAATTGGTTGATTATAAACGAGCAATTGTTCGATTAATGTGTGGATAGATAAGCGCACACGATTATTCTTTTTGATTTCACCCATCATAGCCGCACCGGCGACGAAGTAATCGAAGTTCTCATAAACAGATGGGTCTAATAATAAGTTCTTATCTTTAAGAGATAAAGCAATCTCATAGCCGAGTTCTCTAAACTTATGTAAGGAAGTATTGAGTAACTCAAGTTCCATCGCGTTTTCATTAACTTCGTGCTCATCAAAGACGAGAACTAAGTTCACATCTTTCGATTGCGGGATTTGCGGTAAAATTTCCGCCATATGGTCGATATCCATCATTGATGCTGATAAGAATAAGCGACATGTTTGGTTAGGCTTTTCACTAGCAAACTTAGGAATAACTGTCTTTGCAATATTTGCAAATAGCTCTCTATTCTTACCCACTTTAGCGGCGTATTTACTCATCTCTTGGAATGATGAGAACGGCGAATTGTATGCACGCACATACTCAAAGTATCCGAATGCGGTACCAGTACGTGAGGCATCCACAATAGGTCGATAGAGATAACGTAAGTTATTGTTATCAAGTAATCTATCAACTTCTTGATTAAACTTATTAAGTTCTTGAGACATTGGTCCACGGCTCTTTTGATAAATAAAGACATCTTGTCCGTTTTGTTGTGCGGTAATACACGCTTCTTGAGCCTTTTGGACGATCATATCAAAGTCTTGGTAATATTGAGCGTTTTCCACGACACCGATGGCTAAATTTACAGAATCAGAATAACCATTAACAGCAATACATTTCTTTAAGGAGTGGCAAATAGATGCTGCTAAATGCATAGCTTCATCACGATTAGATAAATGTAAGTCGAATAAGATAACTTCGCTTCCACTTTCATCTAAGATTTGACGTGGTTCACGTTTATTACTTGCGTATGGATAAATCTCGTTTTTAAGAGTCATCATCATGTATCTTTCAATCTTCTCATTTGATAATGCCTTTTGACGGACATAGAAGAAGCGAATAGCGAAAGTAAATCCTCGTAAGGATTTGCCTTTGGAGATGATACCCTTCATAACACTTCTCTTCACAACACCAGAAAGAGCGCCTTTCTTAGAAGAGGAGAAGTTTGTTGGAGTAATGTATTTAAGAATGTGACTTTCGAGGTGGATAATTCTCACCTTTGGATCATATTTAATAAGCTTGAGTAAGGAGAAGTATGTCGCCCTACCACGGTTAACAACGACATCGGCTTCTAAATATTGATCAGCGGTTTTTGGATTTTCGATGATGGATAAAATCCATTGTTTAACTTTATCAGTATCGTTTTGATGGAAATGGAAATAGAAACTTGCAATATCCATTTCTTTCTTATCTTTCATATCGCTACGATTGAAATAAACAACGCTGTTGTTCTTCATATCGATAGAGAAAATACGTGTGGAAATACTCTCTTGTTCGAGTTTCTTTTCATAACCTCTAAAAGAACGGTTAATCAAAATATAAGTCGTAATAACCGCGGCTGCGACAAGTAATAATATTACTATTATTAAGAAGAATGTTACGAAGGATTGATCCTGAAAATTCCACCACTGCATACTTTAATATTATAATTAAACCCCCTTATTTTGACTATAAAAAAGTCAAATATAAAATCTCACAATTGTAAGGTAAAGAAAAAGACCGCCAACGAATTGACGGCCTTTTATTAGTTAGTCCTTATAAACCGAGGTCAATGGAGAACATTGAATTAACGGTGAAAGCTTCAGAACTGAGAGTCAATTTACTGAGGTCTTTCATTTCTACATTAACTTCAGCAAATGAGAATGTTCCCTTATAGGACATTTGAACTTCTTGATTAACGATTTCACCTGCAAGATAATCACCACTATCTTGTAAATACTTGGTTTCAGAGACTGTTGTCATGTCAATAAAATATGTTAATTGGTTTTCTTTAACCTTGTATTGAATTGTGTTTGTTGTGGTTGATTTTTGTTCTTTAGTTTCGCTAGTGCTTTCGGAGTCAGCCGATCTAATCATTGTGAATTGATTATCATCAACATAGAACTTATATTGGTCTTTCATTTCTTGAGACAAAGCTTCATATGAAGCTGCATCAATTAAAGTGCCCATTGTGAAGCCACTGGTGCTCATTACTTTATTGAAGAATGCTGTATATAAGCTTTCAGTAGCAACTGTTTCTTTAGAATATCTTCCTTCGGATAAGTGTGCGATTGTGAGTTCAAAAGCATCACCTTTAATTACTTCTTGAGCGTAGCTTTCGTTCTTATCAGAGCCCTTCATGTCATATTTCATCGAACCATAACCGACGGAAGCTGTATATGCCATTTCAGCGGAGAGATTTGTGTGGGCGACTTTAGAATCCTTGTCATATTCACCTGAGAAGTTAACAACTTGTTTGATGCTAGTGGACTCTTTTGTCGCGCCATCATTTTTGATACTTCCTTTAACGACATATTGCATTGCTCCTTTCAAGGAGAAATCAACTGGGTCACTAGTTGTAGGAACGCCGGCTTCTGTTAAACCGTTTTGGTATTTTTCATTAATTTCAGCGCATGTTGCTTCTTTAGAATATTTAGAAGGTTTGAAGCTTTCACTGCTTTTGAAGAGGTTACAGCCAGTAAGTAATGCTGTGGCTGCTAACAATGGAATAATTTTTCTGATTTTCATATTAGTATTCCTCCTTAGTCGCCAAGTCCAACATCGACGTCATTTCCGCCATCGATATAACCATCAAGGTTAATGGCTTCAAATGAGACATCTTTAATTTGGAATTTGGCATCAAAAATCATATCTTCGACTTCAGAAACAATTTGATCTTTGCGGTATTCGTTATAGTCAATAGCGTAAGTTTTTGTGGTTTCTTTTTTCTGTTCATATCTAACAGTGAAGGAAGTGAGTTTATCACCACTCTTCTTATATTCCATTTGAACGATGTCGGTTTTCACTTCTTTATCGCGACGATAAACAGTTTCTTGTCCATCTATTGTTTCTTTTTGTTCCTTTTCTATAGTTTTGGAATATTCGCAAGTGAACATCTTGCTATCTTGATAGAAGTGGAAATTATCTTTGTCTTCAGCATGTTCATAATTCGCTGGAAGGAATCCGAATGCTAATAATGGCATTAATGCGTAATACAAAGTCATTGTTTGAACATCATCATTTTCAAAATAATATTCTTTTTGTTTTGTATTGACGCCAATGGTCTTTTGAACTTCGGTTTCAACACCATCGACTTCTTGAGTAACGGTCTTGGTTTGATAATAACGTTGTTTACTGCCTGAGACATCATAACCCATACTCATTTTGTTAACATCGGTTTTCATCTTGCCTTTAAGACTCATATCGAACTTTCCAATGTTGCTATCAGCATCGTATTGGCCCTTCATTGTTCCGGTGGCCTTCGTTTCTGTATAGCCTAAGTTCTCTTTGCCGAGTGTGGACTTGCCAGATTCTAAGAAATAAAGGTTAACTGTTGCATTGACATCGCCAGAACCAACGGTCTCTCCGTTCAATGCGGCGTTCATGTTGGTATTCCAATCTTCAGCGGTTACTTCTTTGGAATACTTTTTCATTTTTGCGTTTCCGTTGCCCAATGTGCATGCTGAAAGCATTGCTACAAGAGCAAGAAAAGGTATACATTTTGTTTTACTCATAAAAACCCCTTTTGCGCTTTCGCGCTTTTTATATACTTACCTACATTATATGTGTGTATAACAAATAAAGCAAATTATGGAAGCGCAGTGCATATAGATTAAATTATGTTATAATACCACCGCTGGAGAAGTACCCAAGCGGCTCAAGGGGGCAGTTTCGAAAACTGCTAGGAGATGCAAGTCTCGCATGGGTTCGAACCCCATCTTCTCCGCCAAAATAGGTAAAAGAAAAGGCTGATTTCTCAGCCGTTTTTTATTTTATTCAACAGGTTTGATGAAGAAGTTTCCATACACCTGTGATAGAGGCGTAATCATAATGAATGCGTGATGATCAACCTTGCGTGCAAGTGTGACGACACTTTTAACCTGCGATGATGAGACAACCATGTAGATAACTTTCTTTGGTGCGTGAGTGTATGCACCTTCGCCATTAACCACTGTTGCGCCGTGTGGGAAGTTAGCGATTAACACTGGAACTAAGTATTCACTACTAGTAACGATTTGGACTTGAATCTTCTTATTTCTTAAGTTAATTGCATCAATGATTAAGTTAGCGACGAATAAGTAGAGGATTGAGAAGAAGAAGGCGATGACGCCAGACTCCCAATCTGCACCTGCTGTTGAGGCAACCAATAAAATTGAATACGAAGTAATAATGCAACTATTGATGATAATGCCATATTTACCAATGCTAGAAGATTTTCTTAAAGCAAAGTAATAAGAGAAGACATCAATACCACCACAAGAGACATCACCACGATAAGCGAATGCACTAGAAACACCGACTGTCACAGCGCCGAATAAAACTCTCACTAATTCGTGATTATAAATCATCTTATTCTGTGCGATAAGACTTGTGATATGAATACCAGATATCTCTGGGTGTGTGAATAAGAAAATAAATAAAGATGATAAACCTACATTAATAACTGAATAGATAGCGAATCTCTTACCGATTTTGAAGAATGCAAAGGTAAGGATTGGGATGTTGATCACGAAGTACGCAATAGAGATAACTGTACTAACTGTATCGCCAGAGATACCATCAAGCGCGCCACCCATCTTGAGTGCAAGTGCGATTGTTTGAGATACGCCTGACACACCACCTGTTGCGATGTGTAAGCCTTCTTGCATTACACCTTCAGATACTTCTACGATGGCTGGAGTAATAAAACTCGCGAACCCAAATGCGAAAATTAACGCGGCCACGGCTGAGTGGAAAAGAGCATTAAGATGTTCTAAAGACGCTCTTAATATACGATGGTCGAATAAATAGTCATTTATTTTTCTTTTAATTTTTTCGCTCTTTTTCATAATTGACGCATGTTATTGTATAGACTTGTTTACTAAAAAACAACTGAGATGTGAAAATAATAATTTATTTTTGTGGTGGACATTTTGGCGCACATACATATAAAATACATAATAGTTTGTTGAAATCACATATTTGAAGTGATAGGATAATAACGCTATATGTAAATATAGGGAGGCAATCGTATTATGGTAGTATTAAGAGCAATTGGAAGATTCTTCGTTCGTATTGGACGTTGGATTAAAGATACAGCATGGATTCAACCACTATTAATCGTCGGTGGTATTTTTGCAATTATCTTCTCCATTCCACATTTAACAAAATGGGTCAAATCTTGGGTTAAAGATGAAACCGCAGCTGAAAAATACTATACCAGCAAGAAATTAAGCCTCAAGAATGCTGATAAAGACAACAAGAGTGAAGTCGATGAATTATTCAACTACCTCACCGCTTTCGCTGAAACAGGTAAAGTTGAAGAATCCGGTAAAAAGAAATTTGGTGAAAAGTTCTTCTTAGCTATCGTCCAAGAAAACTGTTCCGAATGTTCCGATAGATACGGCGCATTCAAAACACTTGAAAACAACTGGGGCAAAGGCGCAAGCTTTGCTTTAGATGGCGAAGATGGCTTAGGCACATTACCATTCAAACTCCACACCATTTATGCTGATACCACAAATGATGATGGCGATAACTTATTCGAAAAAGTTTACGATAGAGCAGAAGTTGGTTCTTTCTTCGAAACAACAATCTCCGCTATGGAAGGTGACGCATACGATCACCCATACTACATTAACGGTAATGAATCTGCTTACGAAACAAACCTCGAAAACCTTACCGATAAAGACACAATCACCACTCCAGCAATCTTCCTTATCGACTTAACAGAAGAAGGCCACTTTGGTTGGAGAAGTGACTACGGTGTGAAAGAAGTCCTCTTCACATTCTCTGGCACAGACGGAACAGATGACTACGCAAAAGCTAGAACATTAAGAAACGCCTGGACCAATAATCCAAGTGCCGGTAACGTCTTCTCAGAAGAATACAACGGATAAACAAAAACTGGGCAAGTCCCAGTTTTCTTTTTATAAATAAAAAAAGGATGTTTGAGGCATCCTTTTATTTTAATCTTTTAACAACGCTATTTGGAACTAAGCTAGAGACATCAACACCAGCTTCATATAATTCCATAATCATTGAGGAGTTAATGAATGACTTATCGTTCTTGCTCATTAAGAAGACAGTATCAATATTGCTATCAATGAAGTCGTTTGCACTGGCTAATTGGAATTCATATTCGAAGTCGGTAACCGCACGTAAGCCACGGATTAAGTGTGTCGCACCATGTGCTTTAGCATATTCAACGGTTAATCCTGATGAAGCATCGACTTCCACATTTGGATTATTAACTGCTTCTTTAATCATCGCCACTCTTTCTTCTGCGGAGAAGCGAGATTTCTTTTTTGGATTAACGGCCACTAAGACGATGACTTTGTCAAAAATCTTTAAGGCTCTATTAAGGACATCAAGATGTCCATTAGTGATTGGATCAAAACTTCCTGGATAGATGGCAACTTTCATAACTACCTCCATAATATCGCGACTTTGATATCGCCATATTTATAATCTCTTCTTGAAGAGTAATATTCTTGTTTGATAGCGACATCTCTATCGCTTTCGATAACGATTATAGCATGTTTGTCTAATAATTCATTTTCTATGAATAAAGAAATGATTTCTTCATATCTTCCTTGTTTATAAGGAGGATCAAGAAAGACGATATCAAACTTTCTTTTTTCCTTTATAAATAATTTAATAGCGGATTCATCATCCATATAGAGGACTTCACTATTCTTAATTCCTAAGGAAGATAGGTTCTTCTTTGTGGTATCAATGGCGATTTTGTTCTTGTCCACAAAGGTCATGAATTTACATCCACGAGATAATCCTTCGATTCCCATCGCTCCAGAGCCGCTATAAAGGTCAACACCGGTGTAACCGGTTAAATCCCCAATCGCGGAGAAAATAGCCTCTCTAATGCGGTCTTTTGTGGGTCTAATATGTTCCGCATCATCTGGGTAGGTGATTAATCTTCTTTTATATAGTCCGCCGACGATTCTCATAACTATTTTTCCTTAGGGCAGAGATTAGAGGCAAAATTAGAAAATAAGATTTCATTAATCTCACCATATAACTCTCTCACTTCAGCGTAAGCGTTTAGATATTCTCTCACTAATGGGTGATTATCTAGATTAAGCTTTGCTTCGTGTAATTCTTTTAATACTTTCTTAGCTTCAGGAGATTCTTCAGAGAAGTGATTTAAAACATCACTATAATTCACTGACGCCATATCTTTTTTATAGGCTAAAGACATCACTTCTTCATCTTCATTCATCTTCTTTTCTAATTCATTTAGTTTGATGATACGAGGATCTTTTTCGAGAAGTTCTTTGAGGTTTTCTGCTTTGGTGTAGATGTCTTTATTCATATCTAATTCATTATAACAAATGTTTTATCAATACATTTATGTTTATTTTGTGTTAATATATGCCCGTATGAAATTAAAGATTATCAAAGATACCAATCCAATTATGAGGAAGAAATCACTTCCTGTCGAATTACCCTTATCTAAGAATGACAAGGATACTTTAGATGCGATGCTTGATTACCTCAAATTAAGCCAGGATGAAGAATACGCAGAAAAACATCATATTCAACCAGGTGTGGGGATGGCCGCAATCCAAATTGGATTATTAAAGAGAATGTTTGTTATCTACTATCAAACAGATAATGGACCAGTTGAATATCAAATCGTTAATCCTCAAATCCTAGAAACTAGCATGAAGAAATGTGCCTTAGAACAAGGTGAAGGCTGCTTATCAGTTCCTAATCATCACGAAGGATTAGTCCACCGCTACTACAAGATTAAGATGAGAGCGTATGAAGCGTTAACCGGTGAAGATGTTATCATCACCGCGATGGGATATGACGCCATTGTCTTACAACACGAATATGATCATTTAGATGGTATATTC
Organism: Caryophanales bacterium; assembly: GCA_016290145.1. Taxonomy (GTDB): domain Bacteria; phylum Bacillota_I; class Bacilli_A; order RFN20; family CAG-826; genus RUG13091. Next base: position 427 of record JAEESX010000019.1, on the reverse strand, counting down.
TATTATGATAGAATAAACGCTAACAATCCTAACGGCAAAATGCCTGGGGAAGAGATTATCTAATAAGGATACAAGTTGATACTTGTGTCCTTTTTATTAAATGGTGCTATAATAAGGGCGACAAATTATACATATTATAATGTAAGGAGGTTTGTTAAATGGAAAAGGCTATTTCGTTGCCGGTTTCTGTCTATGCACTTGGTGGCTTAGGTGAAGTCGGTAAAAACATGTACTGTATCGAAAATGATGAAACCATCATTATTATCGATGCTGGTGTTAAATTCCCAGGTGTGGAATTCCCTGGTATCAACTATATCGTTCCAGATTTCACACACCTAAAAAACAATCGTAATAAAATCAAAGCTCTTTTCATCACCCACGGACATGAAGACCATATCGGTGGCATTCCATTTTTACTACAAGCCGT
>JAEESX010000036.1 GCA_016290145.1 Caryophanales bacterium | reverse complement strand
AATTATCGCTTCTATTTCACTTATAGCGGTGTCTTCAACAATGGCGGTTTTTAGCAACAACCAAATTAAAGCAAAAACCCGCGCTCAAACTTATTCAATCATTATGAACGCTAATAAGAACCAACTTGCTAGCGATTCAGCTTATTTCCATCGTGGTACAAGTACTGTTGCTACAGAACTTGGTAATGAAATTGGCTTTAGTTTTACAAATGCTGCAGGTGTAGGTGCTATCAAATTGCAAAACGATAGCAAAGGCTATGGTGGAACTTTATACAACACAACTCAAATTACTGGTATGGAATCCATTTCCATGACGTTTAGCGGTTCTGATTCCATGTCCTGTGGTTTCGCATTTGGTGGTATTGCTGACGCATTAGAATTTCAACAAAGTTTTAGTGTTTCTAGTTCAACCCCTTTAGTATTTGACTTTAACGGCAAAAAACCTAACTATTTCTATTTCCTCAATTATTCAGCAGTGGATTTACTTGTTGAATCAATTGAAATTACCTTCAGCTGTAATGATGCTTATCCATATCTCACTCTTAATAGTGAAGATACCTCAAAAGGTACAGTTTCAGGTGGTAATGCAAAATTCTTAGCGGGTAGTGAAGTTACTGTTTATGCAAATCCTAAATCCGGATACAAATTCTCTGCCTGGTATGCCGGTGATCAACTCGTTAGTACCAGTCAAAACTATACATTTGTGATGCCTAACTATGCTTACACTTTACAAGCAAGATTTATTACCGAATTAGAATGGAAACAAGAAAGAGGAATTGCTCCTACAGTGGATGTTCAAAATAAAAAGGCTGTTTATGGATTATATCCACAAACAAGAGTTAAAGATAATACTTTACTTAGTGCATTAAGCAGTCTTTTGGATTCTGCCAAAGATTCCAATAATGGTTATTTCTTATACCAAAATGAATACTACACCAATGTTATTGCAACTCCAGATACTTCATTTGGTAGTAGTCCATACTTCAAAACTGGTGGCACACCAGAAGCTAATACTGAGTATTGGTTTAAATGTGAACCAATTAGTTGGACACTTTTAAAAACTGAAGGCAATTTATACACTTTGGTTTCTGATGAAGTTTTAGAGGTCTGCCCATTCTATTTGAGTGAAGACAATAGAACAATTTCCGGACAAACAATCAAACCAAACAACTATCAGTATTCTGAAGCCAGAGCATTCTTAAATGGTTTAAATGGTTCTTCTTATGGCGTTACCAACTACACAAGCGACAATTTTATGAAGCGTGCATTTGGTTTAGATTCTTCATACCTTCAACAAGTTGAAGTTGATAATGGTCCTGATACTACCGGTTCATCATCAAACGACAATACCTGTGATAATACAATGGATAAGGTTTATTTAGGAAGTTGCCATGATCATTCTTACTACAATGCCTTCCATAATTCAGGCATACAACCAACTGACTATTCTGCAGCAAGAGGTGCTTTCATGAGCACCTATAGTGGTGGTCGTTATAACACAAGATATTGGTTACGTTCTCCAGAATCTGGCACTAGCAATACAAAGAAAGCTATTGCGGTTGATTACAACGCTAGTAATACTTCTACGAAAGTAACCTATGCTCATGCTTGTTTAAGACCAATGATTACAATTTCACTTTAAAGCAATTGAATGGAAGGATTAATCCTTCCTTTCTTTTTATTCAATTAACTTGAAAATATGGGATATATACCATATTATTGAATTATGAATAAAGCAATAAAACTAGTTTTAAAAGAAGGAACAACATTCGATTTATATTTCTTTGATTGCAGAGTCAAAAGATATAACATTCTTTCTCTTGCTGGTAAATTTCCTCAACTATATGCACTTAAAGATAGAAACCTATTTTTAAAAGGGCATTTACTCGGTTGGAGCGGTGTTGTTTGGAACGATGAATTGGATGTCGACTGCGATACTGTTTATGATGAAGGAATTGATGTCACAGAAGAATATGATGATGTTATTCTTGTAGCTTTAGGCTACAACATCAAACAATTGAGAATTGAAAAGAATTTAACTCAAGAAGAACTTGCTAAACTAATTGGCATGGATCAAGCTGACTTATCAAAACTTGAAAAAGGTTTGGGTAATCCATCTATTAAAACGTTAAATAGGATTGCGGATGGTTTGAACAGCAAAATATCAATTAGCATCCGTTAATAGTGAATCATTGGTAATAAGAGAAGGCCCCAAGCTTTCTCTTTTTTAATATTATGACCACATGATTTATTATTTATAAATTATGTTTGACAATATATTCCTATCAAAGTATGATTTTACTCGGCACAAAAGCTAAATTAGCGAAGTCCCCGGTAAAGACAGAGTTAGTTTGGAAAAGGAGGATTTTAAGTTATGCAACGTCAAACTACTATTGCAAAAGCAAACGAAATCCAAAGAAAATGGTATGTCATCGATGCTGAAGGCAAACCATTAGGAAGATTAGCCTCTCAAGTGGCTCAGGTGTTAATTGGTAAGAATAAACCAACATGGACACCAAATGTTGATTGTGGTGATTATGTCATCGTTATCAACTGTGAAAAAGTTAGCCTCTCCGGCAACAAATTAGAAACCAAGAAATATTACAATGTTTCTGGTTACGATGGTGGTCTTAGAACAAGAACCGCTAAAGTAATGGTCGAAAAATACCCAGAAGAAATGTTCAAGAGATGTGTTCACGGCATGGTTCCAAAAGGAAGACTTGGCCGTCAAATCGAAAAGAAACTCTTCGTCTACAGCGGTAGCGACCACAAACACGAAGCTCAAAAACCAGAAGTTCTTGAGCTCAAATACTAGGAGGTAGCAAGCTATGGCAAAGAAAGCTGATCTTCAATATTACGGCACTGGTAGAAGAAAATCTTCTGTCGCACGTGTCTATGTGACTTCTGGAACAGGTAAAATTGTCGTCAATGGTCACGATGTTAACGAATATATGCCACATCAAACCTTAGTGTTAGATTTAAAGCAACCACTCGTTATCACAGGTACCGAAGGCAAATACGATGTTAAAGCCGAAGTTCGTGGTGGTGGATTCACCGGCCAAGCTGGTGCAATTCGTTTAGGTCTTGCTCGTGCTTTATTAGAAGCAGGCTGTGATCGTTCTTCCTTAAAAGTTGCTGGTATGCTCACAAGAGATTCCCGCAAAAAGGAAAGAAAGAAATACGGTCTCAAAGCCGCGAGAAAAGCTCCACAATTCAGCAAACGTTAATCTTGTTATCCTGATATCTTTGATATCATTATTAAGAGTCGTGCTAAAAGGAAGGGAATTTGGCCCTTCCTTTTTTCTTTTATATTTCTTATTGATTTTAATTATTCCTTATTGTATATTTATAACGCTGTCAAAAAGCAGTTGGGCCTATAGCTCAGTTGGTTAGAGCGCGCCCCTGATAAGGGCGAGGTCGCTGGTTCAAGTCCAATTAGGCCCACCAAACAGCAAACTAAGGTTCCATGAAAATGGGACCTTTTATTTATATCTTTACGGACTTCGGAGAAAT
>JAEESX010000035.1 GCA_016290145.1 Caryophanales bacterium | reverse complement strand
CCATCGATATAGACTTTGCCTTTGGTGATTAGTTTAGACATATTATTTTGCCGCTTTCTCTTTCATTGCTTTGAGAATCTTTTCTGGAGTAATTGGTAAGGAATTAATTCTCACACCGACAGCGTTATAAACTGCGTTGCAAATAACTGCTGGAGGAGTATCGATACCAATTTCACCAACGGACTTCGCACCGAATGGACCTGTTGGTTCATAAGAATCTGCGAATTCAGTTGTTAATTTCTTAATATCTTTGGTGGTTGGGATATGGTAGTAAAGGAAGCTATTGGATAATAATTGTCCTTTGCTGTTATAAATAACATCTTCTTTAGCCGCCATACCAAAGCCTTGAGTAATACCACCTTCCACTTGGCCTTTAGCAAGCATTGGGTTAATTGTGGTACCACAGTCCACTACTGAGACGTATTCCAAGACTTCATATTCACCGGTTTCGGTATCTAGTTCTATTTCCGCATAAGCCGCCATAAATGGAGGTGGGGAAACGTGACCGATATATGATTCAGTAACCGCTACTTGATGTTGAGGAGCGGAATAAATGAGTTTGTTTGATAAATCAAATAATGAAATTTCTTTATCGCCGGAGACAAATTTCTTACCATCAAATTCCACTGTGCTTTCTTTAACACCTAACATAGTAGCAGCTTCGCTGATGAGTCTTTCTCTCATCTTAATAGCAGTCTTCCATGCAGCATTACCAGAGATGTATGTTGTGGATGAGGCGTATGCGCCTACGTCGAATGGCGCTAAGTCGGTATCAGAGGAGTAGATGATAATCTTATCCACTGTAGTCATTAATTCTTCAGCGACGATTTGGCTGATTAATGTATCAGAACCTTGTCCGATATCAGTGGCGCCACATCTAACCATGTAGAATCCACCATCTTGTAATGTGATAGCGCAGCTACCCATATCAGAGAATGGAATACCACTGCCTTGCATAGCAATAGCACAACCAACGGATCTCACTTTATGTGGTCCGACTTGTTTTCTTGGATATTTATTTTTCCAATCAATTAACTCTGCACCTCTATCGATACAGTATGGGAGTTTGCATGATTCCATAATCATTGCGGTACCTTTGGTACCTTCACCCATAATTTCAAAGATTGGAGATGTTTCTTTTTCCTTCATGGAATTCTTTCTACGTAATTCCACAGGATCCATATTTAATTTTTCTGCGAGCATATCAATCGCGGATTCTAAAACATAGTTACCTTGGATGGCACCATATCCACGATATGCACCTGCAGGTACATGGTTTGTGTATAATACGCGACCTTGGAATCTCACAGCATCAACTTTGTTGTATAAAGGTAAAACTTTAGAGCCAACAATCATAAACACTGTGAGTGCGTGTTCACCATATGCACCTGTATCTGAGAGTGTGTAGCAGTCGATAGCTTTGATTCTGCCATCTTTGTCCGCACCAATCTTCATTGTGATGCACATTGGGTGACGTGTGTATGAAGAAGCAAACACTTCTTCTCTTGTATAAACCATCTTTGATGGTAAACCAGTTCTTAATGTAACTAATGCGACGAACATTTCACAGTGGAATTGTTGCTTTCCACCAAAGCCACCACCAACACGTGGTTTGACAATTCTAATTTGAGATAATGGCATACCTAGTGTTTGTGCCATAATTCTACGAATATGGAATGGTGTTTGTGTTGCGGTATAGATGACTAAGCGGTTATGTTCATCAAGCCTTGCGTTAGAACAATGTGGTTCAAGCATTGCATGTGCTTGTGCTTGTGTTTCCGCAGTGTGTTCGATAACGACATCACATTTCTTTAATTCTTTTTCGACATCGCCAACTTCCATTTCATAGGATGCAGCGACGTTATCTTTTGGTCTGAAGCCCATTTCAAAAGCTTGAGAAATTCCATCTTCTGGGTGGATTACATTCTTACTCTTATAGGCTTGTTTATAATCTAATACTGGTTCTAATACTTCGTATTCGACTTCAATTAATTTAAGCGCGTCTTCTGCGATTTTTTCATTAACTGCGGCAACGACTGCTACTTCATCACCAACGAACCTGACATATTCATCGAGAATGAATTTATCGATTGGGGATGGTTGTGGAGCGCCTTGACCTGCACGTGAGAACGCAACATGTGGTACGTTCTTGTATGTGAGGACACATTTAACACCATTGAGTGCTTCAGCTTTGCTGGTATCAATCTTTTTAATACGTGCAAAGGCATGTGGAGAACGAAGCATCTTACAGATTAATGAACCTGGCGCTTCATAATCTTGTGTATAGACCGCACGGCCCATCATCTCAGCGTGGCCATCTACGGAATGAGTTTTGTTGTTAACAACTTTAAAGTTTTTACCCATATTATTTGCCCTCCGCTGCTAAGTAAGCCTTAATGGCTTTGAATTGAGATTGGTAGCCGGTACAACGGCACATATTGCCAACGATGAAGTCTCTAATTTGTTCATCGGTTGGATTCTTATACTCGTGTTTTAAGGCATGGATAATCATAGCAAAGCCAACACCACAGAATGAGCATTGATCAGCACCTTCATCAGAGAAGAAATCAGCAATGCGATTTGCTTCTTCTTGGATGCCTTCCACTGTGGTAACGTGTTTGCCCTCCACTTTCATAGCGAGGACACCACAGGATAAGAATGGTTTTTCATCGATTAAAACTGTACAAGAACCACAGACTGTTTCATCACATCCAATACGGATAGATAAGATTCCATGTCTTCTTAATGCATGAGATAAGTACTCGTCTGCTTCAACATCCCAATTAACTTCGGTGTTGTTCAAATAAAATTTGAGTTTCATTATTTGTTGACCTCCTCTAATCCTCTACGTACATAGACACGGACTAAATCTTGACGGTATTCTTTGCTGATATTGTTGCTATCTAAGTATTGGAGTTCATTTGCCGCGACATCAGCGGCATCTTGGAATTTGCCTTGATCTGCAAACGCCATTGCCTTAACTGCTAAAGCAGCGGTTAATGGACGTGAACCGATAGCGATATAGTTTTTGCCATTTCTTTTAACGATGGCGAAGTTAATCATTGGGAAATCCAAAGCGGTTGTCTTTACTTTTTTAAAGTAACCTTTGCCTTCTTCTTTCTTAATAACGATTTCTTCTAAGATGGCATTCATCTTGCCACGGAAGTTTAAGTATTCTTCAAGTGACATTTCTTGTTTTGGATAGAACACTAATTTGACATCTAAAGGTAATAAGCTTGTGATGACATCAGAGAATGGATAACGACCAAACACAGAACCACCGATAGTTGCGGAGTTTCTGAATGCAGGTCCTAAAATCTCTCTCACACCAAATGCTGTTGCACCACTAAATAAACTATTAATTAATGGGTTATTTTCAAAATCTCTTAAAGAGACCATTGCGCCAACATGGATATAACCATTCTTTTCTTCGATCTTATTTAGACCTAATTCACTTAAGTCGATAAGTGTTTCATAAGAAAGACCGGTTTTCTTCATCCATAATCCACCTGCGATAATTGCATTGCTTGGATTTTCTTGGAGCTTTCCATAAGCATCTTCAACAGATTTTGCTTTGTAATAATTGTTCGCTCTTAGACTCATAATTTATTTCCTTTCATCTAATAGTGTTTGATACTCTTTCATTGTGTCGATATCTTTTAAGATATTTGGATCATCTACTGGGATGATTTCTTTATCTTGTTCATCACGGAACTTCCTTAAGTTACTATCGACTGGTTCTTTTAGAAGTTTCTCTTTAAGTTTGATGGAGATGAATAACGGATGTCCTTCTTTACCTTTATAAGATGGGAGCCTCATAGGTTTACTTCCTTTAAGGAGCGCATCATATGTGCTCGCGGAAATAAAAGGAATGTCGCCGGGAATTATAAAGAAATCCTCAGTGACATTTTTCACTCCACACAAAACAGATGAAAACATTCCTTTTTCATAATCAGCGTTATAAA
>JAEESX010000018.1 GCA_016290145.1 Caryophanales bacterium | reverse complement strand
GCATAGGTATAATAAATGCGTACCCTCGGAAGGTACTTACCTATATATTCTCTCTTGAGAACTTTATTATCAGGTTTGTCCTGTAAATATACAATTTGAATCCTTACCCTATGGGAATACTAGGGATTTTTAGGTAATGTAGTTATAATTTTAAAAATAACTATTTTTATGTCTAAAGACTTAGAAAGGAATACTATATGATAGTATTAGCTAACGAAGGCCTTAACATAGCATTATTTATAATTTTACCTATAGTTGGTTTGTTATTAGGTGCTGCAATTGTTTTATTCATCCCTATTTTTAAGAAACAAAGAGCCAACTCCAACGCGAAAAAGATTATTCGTGATGCCGAAATTAAAGCCGAACACATTACTAAAAACGCACAGTTAGATGGCAAACAAGCTGTGTATGAAATGAAACAAGAAGCCAACAAAGAAATTCACGAAAGAAAACAAGAAGTTGTTAATCAAGAAAACAAACTCTCACAAAGAGAACAAAACATCGATAGACGTGATGCTGCTTTGTTACAAAAAGAAACCGCTCTTGAACAAAAGAACGAAACATTAAATAGACGTCTTAAAGATGTCGATAAGAAAGAAGCTGACTTACAAGATAAAATCGATAGCATTATCGTTGAACTTGAAAAGGTCGCTCAAATGTCCACACAAGAGGCTAAAGATGAATTGATGGATCGTGTAGAAAGCAAAATCAGCCAAGAAATCGCTGCTTACATCAAAAACAAAGAAGATGAAGCAAAAGAAACTGCTGATGAAAAAGCCAAAGAATTACTCGGTATGGCTTGTGCGAAATTCGCTCAAGAAGTCACTATGGATAAAACAGTCTCAGTAGTGGCCCTTCCAAGTGATGAAATGAAAGGTAGAATTATCGGTCGTGAAGGTCGTAACATTCGTACCATTGAACAATTATGTGGCGTTGATTTAATTATTGATGACACACCAGAAGTTATTACCGTTAGCTGCTTCAACCCAATTAGAAGAGAAGTAGCAAGAATGTCCTTAGAGGCCTTAATTAAAGATGGCCGTATCCAACCAGGACGTATTGAAGAAATCGTTGAGAAGAGCAAAAGAGAAGTCGATGAAAGCATTCATAAGACTGGACAAGAAATCGCCTTCAAACTCGGTTTGCCAAAAATTAATAAAGAATTATTAGACTATGTTGGTCGTTTAAAATACCGTACCTCCTATGGTCAAAACGCTTTAGAGCATTCTGTGGAAGTCGCTTACCTTACAGGTATGATGGCAGCAGAACTCGGTTTAGATCAAAACTTAGCCAAACGTGCTGGTTTATTACACGATATTGGTAAAGCCGTTGACTTCGAAGTCGAAGGCAGCCACGTTGAACTCGGTTCTCGTTTAGCTAAAAAGTATGGCGAACCAGAAGTCGTTATTAACTCTATCGAATCTCACCACGGTGATGTTCCTGCAAAATCCATTATTGCTAACTTAGTCCAAGCCGCTGATACATTATCTGCTGCTAGACCTGGTGCAAGAAGTGAAATGCTCGAAAACTACATCAAACGTATTGAACAACTCGAAGAGATTTGTAAATCCTATGATGGCGTCTATCAATCCTACGCTTTACAATCTGGACGCGAATTACGTGTTATGGTCATCCCAGATAAAATCGATGATATCGGTGCCTTTAGATTAGCCCGTGAAATCAAAGAAAGAATTGAAAACGAAATGACCTATCCAGGTCAAATTAAAGTTTCCGTTATCCGTGAATACCGCGCAGTGGAAACAGCGAAATAGCTATCTATTTCATAGAAAGAATATATTTTGAAGATTTTATTTATTGGAGATATCGTCGGCCGCATTGGTCGAAGAATGATTAAAGAAAAAGTTCCTGGACTTGTCGAAAAGTATGGGATTGATTTCGTTATTGTTAATGGTGAAAACGCCACACATGGTAAAGGATTAATCAAACATCATTATGATGAATTAATCGATGCTGGTATTGATGTCATTACATTAGGCAATCACTATAACTCCAAGAGTGAAATCACCAAGTACGCTGATCGCGTTGATAGATTAGTGAGACCTCTTAATTTAAAGAATGAATTCCCTGGAGAAGGAACCGCTTTATTCGATTTAGATGGTGTTTCCATTCGTGTAACGAATATCTTAGGTAGTGCATTCATTAATGAAGAGGTCAATTCCCCTTATTTAGCAACGCTAGAGCTCTTAGAGACTATGGAGCCTTCAACTATCCATATTATTGACTTTCATGGCGAAGCAACGGGTGAAAAGCAGTCTTACGCGTACGTGTTTGATGGAAAAGTCACCGCCGTACTTGGAACACATACACATGTACAAACAAATGACGCTAAGATTTTAGAAAAAGGTACCGCATATATATCTGATGTTGGTATGACCGGATTCACTGATGGTGTATTAGGTTTTGAAAAAGAAAGCGTCATCAAAAAGAACATGTATGGCTTAATGAGCAAATTTGAAATACCTGAAGAAGGTAGAGGATTATTGTCCGCAGTAGTGATTGATGTTGATGAACAAACAGGACTTGCGAATGATATATTCACCATCTATTTAGAAGAAGAATAATATGAAGACAAAAATTATTAATACTCCAGATTTATTAAAAGCAGCTTCTCGTAAAAAAGAAGTGACTAATTTTTGTGTTGCTCATTCTATTCACTTAGATGATTTAAAGAAACTCGTAAAAGATAAAAAGTACTATATCCGTACTTATGGTTGCCAAGCAAATGTCCGTGATGAAGAAACCATGAGAGCGATGCTTGAAGACGTCGGATACACATATTCTGAAGATTTAGAAAATGTCGATGTCATTATCATCAATACTTGTGCGGTAAGAGAAAACGCAGAAGATAAAGTTTATGGTGAAATTGGTAACCTCAAAAGACTTAGAAAAAAGAACAAAAATCTTATCTTGGCCATCTGTGGTTGTATGGTGGAACAACCAGAAATTTTAAAGAGAGTAATGGATACTTTCCCAGAAGTGAATTTACTATTTGGAACACATGAAATCGCTCAACTTTTAGACCTTGTTTATGAGACCTTAACCACAGGCGAAAGAATCGTCTCCATTGAATCAAAACAAGGCGAAGTCGTGGAGTTCAAAAACGACTGCAGAAATAACCATTACAAAGCATACGTAAACATCATTTATGGATGTAATAAATTCTGTACATATTGCATCGTTCCATATACCAGAGGAAAAGAAAGAAGCAGACGTTTTCAAGATGTTCTTGATGAATGCAAATCACTCGTTGACGCTGGTTATCAAGAAATCACTTTACTCGGTCAAAACGTTAATGCTTATGGTAAAGATTTAGATGAAGGTAAAGACTTTGCTGACCTAATGGAAGCCGTGGCAAAACTCGGAATCCCAAGATTAAGATTTACCACATCTCACCCATGGGATTTTAGTAGCAAAATGATCGAAATCATTGCAAAATACGACAATATTATGAAATTCATCCATCTTCCAGTCCAATCCGGAAATGATGAGATTTTAAGAAGAATGGGTCGTAGATATACAAGAGAACAATATCTAAATCTCGTTAAAGAAATGAGAGAAAAAATACCTGGACTTTCATTATCCACAGATATTATTGTGGGCTTCCCAAATGAAACTGAAGAACAGTTCCAAGACACCTGCTCCTTAGTGGATATTGTTCAATATGAAGCCGCCTTTACATTCATCTATTCACCACGTCGTGGAACACCCGCAGCGAAGATGGAAGATAATGTTGACAAGGATACAAAAGTGAGAAGATTTAAAGAGCTTGTTTCCCACCTCGAAAAGCATATTGAAGAACACTCAAATTCCATGGTTGGAAAGACCTATGCAGTTCTTGTTGATGGTGTATCAAAAACTGATGAAAATATGCTCTCTGGTTACACAGAAGAAAATAAACTTGTTCACTTCAAAGGTGACATCTCATTGGTGGGTTCAATTATCAATGTGAAAATCACCGAATCTCATACCTATTCCATGATTGGAGAAATCGTGAATGGATAAGATTATTGAAGAAGCAAAATCACTAAGAAACGATGTTGATTCTTTACCTGAAATCCAAGAGTATTATCGACTAAAAACTCTTATGGAAAATGATGAGGAATTAAGAAGGCTTAGAACCGAGATTGCTCGACTCGCTAAAGAAGGTAAAACCGAAGAGAGAAAGAACCTCTTAGCGGTCTATAATGCTAATCCATTAGTGAACAACTATAACATCGCTATGGAAGAGGCTAAATCAATCCTTAGAGCGATAAAAGATATAATTAATTAAATGCGAACTTAACTTCGCATTTTTTTATTGATATTATGTAGGCATGATTTACGTAATATGCGGGCCTACGGGTAGCGGCAAAACTAGTGTCGCGAAAGTCTTATCTGATATTTATAACGCACCGATTATTAATGCGGATGCTTTTCAAATTTATCAAGATATGGATATCGGAACTGCGAAGATATCTAAAGATGATTCATATTACAAAAGACATTATTTATTAGATATCAAAAAGCCAAACGAATCATTCTCCGTTATGGAATATCAATCCTTGTTCCGCAAAACAGTAGATGAATTATCGAAGAAATATAAAGACATCATCGTTTGTGGTGGAACTGGTTTATATATCAGGGCGTCATTATATGACTATATCTTTAATGAAGAAGAACCTGTCGATACTTCTGACTTAGAAGAATTAGATAATGATGAGTTATACAAAATCTTATTAGAAGTTGATCCTGAATCCACAAAGACAATCCATAAAAACAATCGTAAAAGAGTGATTAGAGCAATCGCTTTCAAACGTAGTCAAGGAATCAGTAAGAGTGGAAGCATCGAATCTCAAGAACACAAACTCATCTATGATGATGTGAAAATATTGATGTTAAATCCTAATCGAGAAGCTCTTTATGAAAATATTAATCAAAGAGTAGATGATATGTTTGACTTAGGACTTATAAAAGAAGTAAAATCACTCCTTGAAAAATATGAATTATCAATTACCGCAAAAGCGGCAATTGGATATAAAGAAGTCATTGATTATTTAGATAACAAGTTGTCGTTAGATGACTGTAAAGAATTAATCAAAAAGAGAACGAGAAACTATGCGAAGAGACAAGTAACATTCTTCAAGAATCAGTTCTCATTAGAAATGTTCGATAGCAAAGAACAACTATTAGAAAAATATGGTAAGTGAGGTAAGTAACATGGAAAACATTTATAACATTGCCAAGAAATTAAATATCGAAGAAAAGTACGTTATTCCTTATGGATTAGACAAAGCCAAAATTGACACATCCATCATGGAACAATTAAAAGATAAGAAGAATGCTAAATTAGTTTTAGTTACCGCAATCACACCAACAAAAGCTGGTGAAGGTAAAACCACAACCACAATTGGCTTACATGACGGTTTAAGAAGAATTGGTGTTAACTCATTAGCAATTTTACGTGAACCATCTTTAGGCCCTGTATTCGGCGTAAAAGGTGGTGCTGTTGGTGCATTAAAGTCCACAATCATTCCAAGTGATGATATCAATCTTCACTTCACAGGTGACTTCCATGCTTTAACAAGCACAATTAACTTAATCTCTGCGATTATTGAAAATAGTGTCTTCCAAGGCAATTTATTAAATATCAATCCAGATAGAATTGTTTGGACAAGAGCATTAGATATGAATGACCGTTCACTACGTGAAATCACAGTCACAAGTGCAGACTCCAAACATTCCATTACTCACAAATCTGAATTTGTAATTACAGTTGCTTCTGAATTAATGGCTATCTTTTGTATTTCAAACGATGAAGAAGAATTCTTAAATAGAACCGAAGACATCATTGTTGCTTATACATATGATGAAACTCCAATTAGAGTTAGAGACTTAGGTATTAGAGGCGCAATTTATAAATTAATGCATGCTGCTATGAATCCAAACTTAGTTCAAACATTAGAAGCTAACCCAGTTCTCGTTCATGGAGGACCATTTGCAAATATTGCTCATGGTTGTAATTCAGTTATTGCAACAAAGTTAGGTTTAAAACTTGCTGATGTTGTTGTTACAGAGGCTGGCTTCGGTGCTGACTTAGGTGCTGAAAAATTCTTAGATATCAAATGTCAAAGAGCAGGATTAAAACCAGATGCTATTGTTATCGTTGCTACTGTTAGAGCATTGAAACTCCATGGTGGTGTTAAGTTCGATGATTTAGATAATGAAAATATCGAAGCGATGAAAGCGGGTATCTGCAACTTAAAGAAGCACGCCGAAAATATGAAAGGCTATGGTGTTCCAGTTGTTATCTCCGCGAATAGATTCCCAAGTGATACCGATGCCGAAATTAATGAATTAAAGAATTGGTGTGTTTCTAACGGATATAGATTCGCTCTTAACGAAGGTGCATTAAAAGGATCTGAAGGAGCAGTGGAATTAGCTAATACAGTTAAAGAAATCTTAGAAACTGAAAAGTCTAACTTCAAAGCACTTTATCCAATCGGTGATGATAGTTACTCCATTAAAGACAAGATTGAAACCATCTCTAAGAAAATCTATGGCGCTGGTGAAGTTGTCTATACTGATCTTGCGAACGAACAAATTGCTCAATATGAAAAGATGGGTTACAAAGGCTTAGCAGTTTGTATGGCTAAGACACCAAACTCCATTACAGATGATGCAAAAGTATTAGGCGCCCCAACTGGATTTACAATTACAGTTAGAGAAGTTCGCTTATCCGCAGGTGCTGGATTCATTGTTCCGTTAACCGGCGCAGTTATGACAATGCCGGGTCTCCCAAAAGTTCCTGCCGCAATGAAAATGTAATTTCTAAAATATTCTGCAACAAAATAAAAAGAACCCCCCTATGTATTTAATAGGAGGGTTTTTTCTTATGCCTAAATATAAATTTTATAAAAATAGAAGAACTAAAATGCATCCTAGTGTCCAAATATCAGAAAATGGTAAAACTTGGAAAAATATGGAAATGACATCTCATCCCACAAAGAAAGGGAGATATATAACTTTGAAAGAAAATCCAGGCCCTGATAAAAACAAACAATCTTATATAAGAAAATATCTTAGAAATGATCCAATAAGAACTCGAGGTGAACTTTTAGAAAAATATCATCTATCAGAGGAAGACTTAATTGAAATAGAAGACTTCCTTTTTAAGCATTTAAAGAACAAAAAAAGTTAGTGTAAAGCCTACTAAACTTGGGCTTTCATCGGTTGCCCGAAGCAATCACTAACGCACATATTAAAGCAAAACAAATTCTTTGTGTCAATACTCATGGCAAAAATATGAAACTACAAGAGGTTAATCATGTCATTATTACGGCTTGCAAATATATCCAAAAAATACAAATTAGAGAACGGAAAAGAACGTATTGTTTTAAACAAGATTTCTATTGTTTTTCCTGATCATGGATTAGTGGCTATATTAGGAAAATCTGGAAGTGGAAAATCCACGCTTTTAAATATGATCTCTTTATTAGATGAACCATCAAATGGATGCGTATATTTTAAAAACAAAAATATCAATAAATTAGATTTAAAAGATAAAGAAATATATAGAAACAAGAATATTGGAATAGTCTTTCAGCATTATCACTTATTAGAAAATGAAACAGTTATCTTTAATATTATGTTGCCTTTATTGATTAGAGGCGAAAAACGTAAAAATGCGGAATTTGCAGCGAAAAACCTTTTAAAAACCATAGATTTTAAAGAAAACCTGTATAACACAAAGTGTAAGGATTTGAGTGGAGGCGAGAAAGAAAGAGTAGCAATATTGCGCTCACTAATTAATAATCCCGAGATAATCTTAGCAGATGAGCCGACTGGAGCTTTGGATTCAAAAAATTCAAACATTGTCATGGAGTTACTAAAGGAAATCAGCAAAGAAAGATTGGTTATTGTCGTATCTCATAACGAAGAACTTGTTCACAAATTTGCTGATTCAATAATCCAAATAAAAGATGGCAAAATTGAAGAACAAAAACAGATAGAAAACGATACAAAACTAATAGCGAAAATCAAGACTAAAAAAGTAGCTAAGCAGTCTCATTGGATTAGGTCACTTTCTAGATCAAATTTTCTTAGAAGAATTAAGCGTAATGTCATAGCGATGGCTTCTCTGTTTATTGGATTAACCGCTTCTCTTTTAATAGTGGGTTTTTCTAATGGAAGCACATCTTCAATTAGAGAAAGGACTTATAAACAAATCGATTATGGTGTAGCCACAATTAGCAGAGAAACAAGTCAGCAAATACCTGGTAGCAAGATGACATTGGTGAAGATGTCAAAACCATCTAATGACGAATTGTTGAAATCTAAAAATAATCTTGATGCTTTTCATCTTGAGCCAAACATCACCTCGTTAGTATCAAAGTATCCAATTATCAAAAGCGGAGACTCTAAGCTTGAAGAACTATCTTATAATCCTATTTATTCTTTTATAGATGAAAGCATTAATAAGGGCCTACTTCTAAAAGGACGAATGCCTGATGAAACGTTATCTGAAGTTCTCGTTAATAGAAAAGGCTATGAATATATAAAGAAAGATTTCAAATGTGAACCATTGGGATTGGTCTTAACTGTACATAATGAATACGAGCATCATTCATATTTAGATAGTGGGCAAGTCATTACTGACTACTTTGTTTTTGATAAAGAAATTACGATTGTCGGAATGGTGGATGACCTTAGTTTTTTAGCGACACCCAAACTTTATTATTCTTATTTAACTATTAAGGAGTATTTAAAAGAGACACTTTTGGTGAATTTATCTTCTAAAGAAAACAAAGAGATAACTTGGTATCAAACGCTTTTAGATTCGGATGAGAATGATCCGATATCTTCATACTCTTATCAACTCTTTTTAAAAGACTACCGTAACAATCCTCAACTTGATGAATTAATCAACAAAGTAAATGAACCTTTAAAGATTGACTCACCTTCTATTACTGTAGCTAATGCTTTGTTCGATTTAATAACCGCAGCCACATTAGGAATGGAATTATTCTTAATGATTGCATTAGTGGGAACAACTTTAATATTAGGCATTATTTCATTTTCATCTTATACGGAAGACAAGAAGACTAGCGCTATTCTCACTTGCTTGGGTGCGAATAAGAAAGAAATATTCTCTATATATTTTTATGAGAACCTATTTATCTGTTTGATATCTTTGATATCTTCTTTTGTTCTTTCTCCATTATTAGCTCTACTAGCTAACTTTATTATCCAAAGCATAACAGGATTCATGAATATGATTTTCATTCCTTTATTAGCCTTTTTAATAATAATTCCTTCCACATTGTTGATATGTGCGGGTTCAACATATCTACCTTTATTTTTTTCAAAGAAAATCTCACCAAAGGAGGAATTATCGGAAGAATGATTACTATTAGCAATGTATCTAAAAGATATGGAGATAGTATTGTCTTAAATAAAGTTAGTTTGAAACTGCCAAGAATTGGTTTGATAGTTATTCAAGGACCATCAGGATGCGGCAAAACAACATTGCTTAATATCCTTGCCGGTCTTATTGAGTTTGAAGGCGATGTTGTTATAGACAATCGACATCTCAATTTAATGAATCAAAAATCATTAGATGGATATCGTTTAAAAAACTTTGGATTAATATTCCAAGACTTTAAGCTATTTGAAAATGAAACGGTATTAAACAACATCATGTTTCCTTTGGAATCTATTTCTAATGCATCTTTAGAAACTAGATTAAGGAAATGCTCTGACCTTATAAATATGGTTGGATTAAAGTCATCCATAAAACAAAGGGTTAATAAGTTAAGTGGCGGTGAAAAACAAAGAGTAGCCATTGCTAGAGCCTTAGTTAATTCACCAAAAATCATTTTAGCGGATGAACCAACCGGGTCATTAGATAGTAAAAACGCTCATGAAGTTATGAACATACTTCAAAAGATTTCTTCACGTGCATTAGTGGTTGTGGTTTCTCATGATGAAGAACTCGCTAAAGAGTATGCTGATGAAATTGTGAAGATGGAAGATGGCTATATCAAAGATATATTCCACCAAGATATTAAAAAGGAAGAAAAGTATATTCCTGTATCTAAACAGTATTATTCATCTAAGAAATCTAGTGTTCCCTTATCTTTTCTTGTTAGGCACACAATAAGCGCGATTAAACAAAAGAAGTGGAGAACGATGATATGCAATGGAATAACGTCTTTAGGATTAATTGGTGTCGGTTTAGCAACATCATTATCTAGTGCAATCTCTTCCAATATTAAAAATGCATATTCACAGATTATTGATGAAAACAAAATAACAATCTCCCAAAAGAGTAATGACAAATCTATCTATGGACAATATGCCGCAAGCTACTATGAAGTGATGGATATAGTGGAGTCCAATCAAGACCTTATTCATGATGTTGGAGTGACTTATTTTAATGACTTTGAATCGTTCTTTCCGAATAGTAATTTTTTATATCTTTGCGACACTTCATATCGAGTTCCGATTAATGGTGTTTCCGCAAGACAAATTAATGAGTTTAGATGGCTTGATATTGAACGCCCATTAAACATGTATCCAGAGGAAATTTCTTACCTCAGAAATGATCAAGTTGTGTTGTCTTTAACTATTGATATGGTGAACACAATTTGTTACCAACTTCAGATAGAAAGAACTGTCACATCCTTATCAAGATATTTACAAACTCATGAGTTAAAAATGTACTTCGATTTTGCTAATGAACATTGGCAATATTCTGACCAACAAATCTTTGAAGTAGTTGCGTTCACTTTAGAAACTCAACCAGGGATTTATCACACGAATCATATGTGGAATGAATATATGTTTGAAGAAAGAATGAGATTTCCAAGTAGTGATGATATTACGTCTTTACCAGCCTTACCTTGGATATTAAAGAAAATATACTACCTACAAATCAAAGGTGATATGAATAATTATTTGTCGTTAATCAGAAAAGACCCTAAATATAACGCCTTTATTTTTGAGATTGCAAATAATACGTATTTTCCAAGTATTTATAAGGAAACTGCAACAAAAGATATACAAAAGTTGCTTGTTTTTAATAATACTTTAACTAATATTCCGGCATCAGATCTCCAATTATTCCAACAAATCGATGATAATATATGTAACCCTATTTATGGTTCTTTAGGTGGTTATGCAATTTACCCTGCAAATATGATGTATGGATTTTCAAATATTATCTATTTTTCTGGTAATGAAGAATCCCTTGATAATGTTATTGATACCAGTATTTCTTTGACTGCATCTATTAATGAAAATATCAATTTACCTGATGATGTTTTATGCGGTCATTTCTCTCAATCATTATCTGGCGGTGTCAACTTCAATGTATTAGCTTTTGATCCTGACGAAGGAAGAAAGCCAAAGACAATTGATGAGATTATTATTAGTTCAAAAATGGCTAAAAATATCTTTCAAAATACAGTGCTTGACCAACCTCTTCACCTTGGATATTTGGTCTCTCAATTTCGAAATTCAGATGGTGAAATAATTCGTAAATTTAAGATATTAGATTTAACTGTTGTGGGTATTGTTAATTCTGATAAAAATCTTATCTATCATGATGAGTTTTGGACACTTAATTTTTTCCAAATAATGTTAGGTGTTTCGGCGTTCAATTTGGGGGTAAATTCAATCATGGTGGACCTACCAAATTCTACGAACATTGATAAGACAGTTTCCGAACTAAAAAGAGCTTTCCCAGAATACGATATTGTTGAACCAATGAGCGATATAACCAAAAGTGTTAATCAGGTTTGTTCTTATATCGAAATCGCATTAATGTGCTTTTCAATTGTTTCAATCATCATATCTACTCTGCTTCTATCAATTTGTAATTATCTGTACATATTAGAAAACAAAAAGGATATTGGTTTAGTTAGATGTATAGGAATAAGTAAAAGAGAAGCGGGCAAGTTTGCTTTAACTCATAGTGTGCTAATGTGTCTTGTATCTTTTGCTATGTCTTCAATCGAACTATTTATAACTTCTTTTATTATTAACGGAGAGATGGCTAAACAAATGGGAACAACCTTTTCATATATATTCAATCCTTTGTCCTTGTTATATATGTTTTTGCTCGCTTTAATTGTCTCGATTGCCTCAAGTGTATTTATATCTTTTAAGTTAAATAAACTGGATCCTTTAACCGCTTTAAAGCAGTAGAAACACCCATTATTAAATAAACAAAATACTTTTGTTTGCTTATATAATGCCATTTTCGTATAATACATAGGAACTAAAGAGGTTATGTTATGGGATTAAAAGCAGGAATTGTCGGATTACCAAATGTTGGTAAATCTACTCTATTTAACGCAATTACGAATTCACACGTTGAAGCAGCAAACTATCCATTTGCTACTATCAATCCAAATACAGGTGTTGTTAACGTTCCAGATGAACGCTTAACTTTTTTATCTAACTTATTTAAACCTGAAAGAACCATTCCAGCGACAGTGGAGTTCTACGATATCGCAGGACTTGTCCGTGGTGCTTCTAAAGGTGAAGGTTTAGGTAACCAATTCTTATCCCATATTAGAGAATGTGATGCAATCGTTGAAGTTGTCCGCTGCTTTAAGAGTGATGATATCGTTCACGTTGAGGGTAGCGTTGATCCAATTAGAGATATTGAAGTTATTAACTTAGAACTCGTTATGGCGGACTTAGATACTGTTAATAAACGTATTGATAAGATTGTTAATAAAGCAAGAATTCAAAAAGACAAAGAATCTATGTTAGAAATGAGCATCTTAACTCCTATTCAAGCCGCTCTTGAACAAGGTAGACCTGCTCGTATTGTTTCTTTAAGTGAAGAACAAGAAAACTATGTTAAGAGTTACCACTTATTAACAAAGAAACCAATCATCTATGTTGCTAACGTTAGTGAAGAAGATTTAATGGATTTAGATAATGCTGAAAACTATCAAAAAGTAGTGAAATACGCTCACGAAGAAAATAACGAGGTTATTCCTGTTTCTTGTGAGATTGAAAGTGAATTATCTGAACTCGCACCAGAAGAAAGAGACGAATATTTAAAAGAATTAAATGTCACCGAATCTGGTTTAACTAAAGTTATTAAAGCAACATATAGATTATTAAACCTCTCCACATTCTTTACTGTTGGTCCAGATGAATGTAGAGCATGGACGTTTAAAAACAATTCCTCCGCTCCTCAATGCGCCGGTGTTATTCATACCGACTTTGAAAGAGGATTTATTTGTGCGGAAGTTTATCCATATGCAGCTATTCATGAACTCGGTAGTGAAACCGCAGTTAAAGAAGCTGGCAAGTTAAGAACTGAAGGTAAAGGATACTATCCAAAAGATGGAGATATCATGTTCTTCAAGTTTAATGTTTCTGGGAGAAAGTAATATGAGAATTGGATTTGCAAGTGATATCCATCGTTTACAACACGGAAATAAGTTAATGCTTGGTGGTGTGGATGTTCCACATTGGCAAGGCGAAGTCGCCCATTCAGATGGTGATGTCGTTTACCACGCTTTAGCGGAATCAATCCTTGGCGCTTTAGCGTTAGGTGATTTAGGAAGTCACTTCCCAGACAACGATCCTCAATACCGAGGCATTGATAGTGCAATCCTTGTCCGACGAGTTGTGAAGATGATGGAAGATAAAGGATATGTTGTGAATAATGTTGATATTTCTATCACATTAGAACAACCAAAACTCAAACCATTTATTCCTCAAATGAGAAGTAATATTGCTGAGTTATTAAATATTGAATTAGATGCTGTTTCTGTCAAAGCAGGAACAAATGAAAAGATGGATGCCATAGGCATGCAATTAGCAGTGAAAGCAGAATCTATTGTTTTATTAAAAGAAAAAGAATAAATTCTTTGCTCTCTTAAATGTAATGATTATAATAAAAGGTCAAATTTATGGATGTTATTGAAAGCTTAAAACTTAATATACAAAAAGCCTTCTCCGAACTCGGAGTGGAAGTATCTTTAAATGATATCGTTATCGAACATAGCAAAGATACCGCTCACGGAGACTACGCGACAAATGCTGCAATGAAAAATTGTAGACTTTTAAAAATGCCTCCAGTGGCAGTCGCAAATGCTTTAATTGAAAAATTAGATATGAATGGAATTGATCATATAGAAATTGCAGGTCCTGGCTTTATCAATTTCTTTATGAAGAACGATTCCTTGCAACCAATCGTTAAGAAGATTATTAACGAAAAAGATAACTTTGGTAAATTACCAAAGAATGGTCAAAAAGTTAATGTTGAATTCGTTTCCGC
Organism: Caryophanales bacterium; assembly: GCA_016290145.1. Taxonomy (GTDB): domain Bacteria; phylum Bacillota_I; class Bacilli_A; order RFN20; family CAG-826; genus RUG13091. Next base: position 6,592 of record JAEESX010000018.1, on the reverse strand, counting down.
TAACCCAACAGGTATCTTACATGTTGGTACCGCAAGAGGTGCAGCAGTTGGTGATTCTTTAGCAAGACTACTTGAAGCATCAGGTTATGAAGTTACAAGAGAATACTACATTAATGATGCTGGTAACCAAATCACTCACTTAGGCGAATCTATCCAAGCCAGATATATGAACTTATTTGGTATCGAAAAAGAGATTCCTGAAGATGGATATAACGGACAAGATATTCACGATATTGCCGCAAGACTTAAAGAAGAATATGGAGATTCATTATTAAATAAAGAAAATGCCCTAGACTTCTTTAAAGAAAAAGGCATGAAAATTGAACTCGATAGAATTATTGAAGACTTAGCATTATTCCGTGTTAAACACGATGTCTTCTCTTCGGAGAAAGTCATCCGTAGTAATGGTGCAGTTGAAAAAGAATTAGATTTCTTAATCAAATATACCTATCAAGAAGATGGCGCTACCTTATTAAAGACATCTGAATTCTTGGATGACAAAGATAGAGTTATCGTTAAGAGCAATGGTGATTACACATATTTCTTGCCTGATATCGTTTATCACGTTAACAAGATGTCCCGTGGATTTAATCAATTGATTGACGTCTTAGGCGCAGACCATCACGGATACATTAATCGTATGAAGAGCGCACTCATGATGCATGGATATAGCGCGGATGTACTTGATATCGCACTCGTGCAAATGGTCCGTTTCTTAAAGAATGGTGTTGAATACAAAGCCTCTAAACGTAGTGGTGATGCGATCACATTACGTGATGTATGTGAAGAAGTGGGCGTGGACGCAATGCGTTATTTCTTCGCTATGCGCGCACCATCCAGTCACTTAGACTTCGATATGGACTTAGCGATTGAACAATCCAGCAATAATCCTGTGTACTATGCACAATATGCGCACGCAAGATTATGTTCCATTATCGAACAAGGTAAAGACATCAAAATTGATGAAGATGCCAAGTTATTAGAAAAACCAAGTGAAATGGCGTTATTAAAACACTTAGCTAGTTTCTCTAACGTCATCATAGATGCCGCAAAAGAAAGAGCGCCATATAAAATTACCAATTATATTCATGACCTAGCTAAGCTAGTCCATGGATTTTATACAGAATGTCGTGTTATCGACAGAGATAACATCGACCTCTCATCTTCTCGTTTAGCGTTATGCTTAGCCAGTAAGATTGTGATGAAAAACGCACTCGATTTAATTGGAGTCAGTGCACCAGAACGCATGTAATAGAAGGAGTATACACATGACAAAATCATTATTAGATTATGCATTCGATTGCATTTCTCAAAGCAAAGAACCAGTAAATTTTAAAGATTTATGGGCTTATGTTGTTAAAGAATCCGGAATGGACGAAGAATTAGCCGCCAGAAAGATTTCTTCTTTCTACACCAACTTAATGTTAGACGGCCGTTTCGTTACATTAGGCGAAAATAACTGGGATTTAAGAACACGTCACTCATTCGATAAAGTTCATATCGATATGAAAGATGTCTATGCCACAGTTGATGAAGAAGAAGACGCCGGTGAAGATGAAGACGAAGACGAGAAAGAATACAACAAAGCCTTCGAAGAACCAAAAGACGAAGAAGAATCTGAGGAAGAAGAATCCGAAGAATCTGAAAGCGAAGAACCACGCGAGGATAGATAATGTTTGAAGAATTACGTCAAATCATAGAAGCAAATGATTCGATCGTTATTTTCGGACACATTTTTCCTGATGGAGATTGCTACGGCAGTCAAATCGGTTTAAGAGAATTAATTAGACTTAACTACCCAAACAAAAAAGTATACGCAGTTGGTAGTGGACTTCGCCGTTTCTTTGACCTCATAGGAGAGATGGATAAAGTCAGCGATGACGTGATCAAAAATTCACTCGCTATCTTAGTCGATGGCAACGATTGTTCACGTATGGAAGATGCTCGTGTTAGCACTGCGAAAGAGTTCATAAAGATTGACCACCATATTGAAAATTACCGTTTCACAGAAGGCAAGTTTGTTATCAATACACACGCCAATAGCTGTGCGGAAATGTTGGTCCAAATGGCGCAAGAATGCGGATGGAAGTTTAATCCTACAATTTCTAACGCCTTATTCTTAGGAATTATTACCGACTCCGGTCGTTTCCAATATATCGAAGATTTCCCATTATCATTCCGTGAAGCAGCATTTTTATGCGAAAACGGTGCAAATCCTAAGGCGATTAACGATATTTTGAACCTTACTGTTGAGTCCGCTCTTAAGTTTAAGGGGTATGTTTTTAACAATTACAAGAAAACAAAAGCTGGCGTTATTTATCTAACCTTCAAAAACAAAACATTAAAACGTTTAAGAGTCTCACCAAGCAAGGCCGGAACAATGGTTAACTTATTATCAAATGTAGTCGGTTATCCAATCTGGGCTTTCTTCTGTGAGAACGCAGATGGCACATGCCACGCAGAGTTTAGAAGTAGCGGTCCAGGCGTCCAACCAATCGTCTCTAAATATGGTGGCGGTGGACACTTCCTAGCAGCGGGTGTCACACTCGATGATATGAGTGATGAGACAGTTGCAAAACTTATTAAAGATTGTGATGAAGCTATTTTGAATTATCAAAAGGAGCATAAATAATTATGTGGGAAAAAGAATTACAAGCCGCAATTGAAGCAGGCCTTAAAGCCCGTGTCAAAATCATGGAGATTTACGAAAAAGGATTTGATGTTGAAATCAAAGAAGATAACTCTCCAGTTACTATTGCGGATAAGACCGCGGATAAAATCATCCGTGAACACCTCCATAAGGTATTTCCAGAACATGCCTTTTTAACTGAAGAATCCGAAGATAATGATGAAAGATTATCTAACGATTATGTGTGGATTGTCGATCCAGTCGACGGCACAAAAGATTTCGTGGCTAGAGATGGTGGATTCACCACAAACATCGCACTCGCTTACAAACATGAATTAGTTGTTGGTGTTGTTGTTGTGCCAGTGACCGGTGAAATTTATTTCGCTAGTAAAGGTAATGGTGCATATCACCGTATGGATGGCAGAGATGTTAAAATCCACGTTAATGATAAGTTAGAAGACTTAACTTGTTTAATGAGTGTGTTCCACACAAATGAAACCGAACTAAAACTTATCGAAAAACACAGCGATAAAATCAAACATGTAATGAAATATGGTTCCTCATTAAAACCATGTAGAATTGCAGAAGGTCTTGCGGAAATCACATACCGTATGTCCGCAGGTACAAAAGAATGGGATACAGGTGCATGCCAAATCATCGTTGAAGAAGCCGGTGGCTTATTCGTCGAACCTGATGGTGGCAAAATCACCTATAACCGTAAAGATGTATATAACCGCAAAGGTTATGTCGTCGTTAATAGAAAAGAAAACATCCTTCTATAAAATAGAAAAGTCAGCTCAATCGGCTGACTTTTTATAATCGTGGCTGGGGTGACTGGGATCGAACCAGTGAATGGTGAATTCAGAGTCCACTGCCTTACCGCTTGGCTACACCCCAGTATTAAGTGTTTATTGTCTTATTCCGCTAATCTAACTTCTAAGACACCAGGAACTTCTTCTTGAAGAATGACTTCCACTAAATCTTTGATGTCATTATTAGCGAACATGCAATCTTGGCAGGCACCAATCATCTTCACATAGACAATTCCATCTTTAAAGGACTCAAATATGACGTCTCCGCCATCTTTCTGTAAGAAGTGTCTAATCTTATCTAATGTTGCAATAATGAGCTTCTCGGTGTCATCCATAATAAATTACCGGTAAAGATAATAGCACAATAAAAATAAAATGTTTATAAATATGATTAAAAACCAACACTCATCGTGCTGGTTCTTTTTATTTAACTTCTTTTAGACCTTTATATGCGTCCATTGCGTTAGCAAAGAAGAATTCTGCGACCTTTAAGAAGTCAAAGCCGTGAACTTTACCTTCTCCTCTAAAATGCTTCACAATCGCGACGTTATGCCACTGCAATGACACGAAGATTCTCCATAAGTAGTATCTTCTCTTTTGATCAGCGGTTGGATTTCCGTTATAGTAGTCCACTAATAAGTTGTATCCTTCGCTAACTTTGCCATTACCGAATGTAGCGATATCGTAGATTGCGTCGTTGTTACCCATGAATTCAAAGTCGATGAGATAATACTTACCATCAGAGCTTTTAACGATGTTACTCTTTTGTGCGTCGTTATGGCATAACACTAACTTTTGGCTTTCTAAGAATTCTTTATTATCGAAGATTTCTTTTCTTAAGACTGGATAATTGGCTTCAAAGTTATCACCAAATGTCTTAGCTTCATCTTCGTAAGCAATGAATCTTTTAAATGGTTCGTAGTTCTCACGAGATAATTTGCCACTTTCATGCATGGTCTTAAGTAATTCTGCGACTTTTTTAGAATCGTAAGAATCCGCTTTATCTAAAGATGAACCTTCAATGTATTCATTAACTTTAATGCCTTTTTCAACATCGAAGTAGATATTCTTGCTTGTAAGACCTAAATCAATGATTAACTTTTGATTATCTTTTTCGAGCTGTCTATCAACCATTTCATTAGCTTGGTCTGTGGAAATATATAAAACGTATTTGTCGTTATAGTATTCCACGATAAAGGATTTATTCATCATTCCACCGACAAGTGGTTCAAGAATTGTTCCTTGATTATTAAATACTTTGTTAACTATTTCTAAAACTTCATTTTCCATAATACACATATCTTACATATATGTATCGATAATAGCAATAAAAAAGGACCACAATAGTGGTCCGTTAATTACATCCTGTTGATGTGTTCTTGCATCATATTTCTGATGCGCTCGCTAAGTGCCTTAGCAGGCATATCTTGGTATTCCTCATATGGAATAACAGCGATTACATCATATCTTACCTTTGTAGGTAGCCATGGCCATCTCTTATGAACTTTGTATGTGTTCTTAATCGCGGTGACTACGATTGGCGCTTTTGTGTGAATTGCAATATTGAAGACGCCTTCATGGAATTCACCTAATTGATCTGTTTCTTGTCTTGTACCTTCTGGGAAGACACCAACTGATGAGACATTATTTTCAATTAACCAAGCTGCACGTTTGAATGCTTCAAGGGATTGAAGTTTATCATCTCTATCAACGGATATATAGCACATACCTGGCATTAATTGTTTAGCCACTGGAATCTTTCCGTTTTCTTTCTTCATAATGAAGGCAATATCAAGTTTGCCATATTTTTGTGTGATAACAAAGTTATCGAATTTACTTCTATGGTTGCAAACAAGAAGGAACTTCTCGTGTGTAGGTATTTTGTTAACGCCTCTATAGTCTACCCATATGTGTGCGTGATTTGTGATAAATCTCACGCCTGACATGAACCAGAATCTCGCCCATTTGCTGACGTGGTCATATGGTTTCTTTTGGTTAACAAATAAACCGGCGAATAATTCAATAAGGAATATAACTAAGATGCCACCAATCCAACCAGCAATATATAAAACGATTGGACGATAAAAATCCCACCAATTTATAATTGGCCAAAATCCGATTGAACCACCAATGGCTAAACCAGCTCCACAAAGAAAGCAAATTAATTCTAAAAACATAAATATTATTCTGGGATAACTAAGTTAATTGCGGCAGGAACAACTGTAACGGTGAAGTTGTTACCTTTAATCATTTCGCCATCGACACAAACATCAAATGCTTTTGGACCGTTGAATTTAATTTCTTTAGCGCGTCTATATACGATTTTCTTTCTCTTTCTATCTAAGTGTTTACCTTTGGTATAGGTACCGATAATCATACCTAAGCCTAAGAATGTCATTGTCTTTAAAACACAAACATCGATTAAACCATCAGTGTTATCACTCTTTGGTGCGCATTTGAATTGACCACCGACATATTGACCTTGTGCAAGTGTGGCTAATAGCATTTGTTTTTCATTGAGTTTTTCACCATCTGCAAAGACTTCAATATCATTGAAACGACCATGTTTCATTGCATCATTCTTTAATGCATAGTCGTATGGGTTCATATTCTTCTTCGCGGCTTTTTCTGGCAAACCGTGTTCTTTATAGTAATTACCCATTGCACCAACGATTGCGTCAAAGCCAAAGTTGATGACGTTAATGGAATACATTTCTTCTTTTAAATCTGGAGATTCTAATTTAGATAAATCAACTGGGGAAGCTTTAGCTTCTTGGAGTTTCTTAAAATCTAAGAATTTTTCTTTATCACCATATATTTTGACAAAGTCATTACCGGTTCCAACTGGAACGATTGCGAGTTCAGCTTTTTTGAATCCGACTAATGCGTTTGCGACTTCGTGGACTGTGCCGTCTCCACCGCAAGCATAAACTCTTACTGTATCTTTATTCTTCTTTAAGTATTCTTTTAAGAATGGAATAACTGATCTTGGACCTGTGGTCTTGTAGATTTCATAATCAAGCCCCTTAAAAGCTTCATTAATCTTGTCTTCGAATACTGGAGAAAAACTACCAGCATTGCCGTTAACAACTAATAAATGTTTCATGATATTACCTCTTGTTGCTTATACATAAAATATAAACTATTTTAA